>CAIUKX010000146.1 GCA_903899795.1 uncultured Flavobacteriales bacterium | reverse complement strand
TCCAGTGATGTACTTGAATAAATCATCTTCAAACGATGGTAAAATTTTTGCTTCTCTGTACTTAACTGCAAACACGATTTGAATGGTAATTTGTGAATAGGTGTTTCCCATGATTTTTAATTTGTTTCATTTGAATTTAATGAAATTTATCTTTTTAATCCATACATATAAACCTATTTTTTTGATAATTTTTATCCAATTGTTTAACCCGCCCCGAATTCTCGGGGCTAATAATGTTTGACTGCGATGCAGTCATGAGTATACATAGTTCAATATATTGACTGCATCGCAGTCAAACATTATTAACACCAAACACCCAATGTAACTACCGACCCCAGCGGGGTCGAATATGTCACACACACATCATCCCCTAACAACTAAAACACTATCTTTAACCTTTCAAACACAATTAACATCCATGAACAGAAAATTAAAACTTTGGGAATTAGAACGTGTCTCTGAAGAGGAATTCAAACAACAGGAAAAATTCCCAATCATTGTGATTTTAGACAATATCCGGAGCTTAAACAACATCGGATCTTTTTTCCGTACTTCGGATGCTTTCAATGTGGAAAAGGTTTACCTGTGCGGAATCACAGCCATTCCACCTCATCGTGAAATTCAGAAAACAGCTTTGGGAGCAACTGAATCAATGGAGTGGGAACATTGCATTTCAACCCTAGATTTGGTAAAGGAACTGAAAACGGAAGGAATCAAAGTCTGTAGCATTGAACAAGCTGAAAAAACAACTTTATTACAAGATGTTCCCAAACTTCCGGCTGGAAAATATGCTTTGATCTTCGGGAATGAAGTGGATGGCGTCGATCAGGCTGTGATTGATCTTTCGGATTATATCATTGAAATTCCACAATTTGGAACGAAACACAGTTTGAATGTCAGCGTATGCGCAGGTGTCGTTCTCTGGGAATTCGCAAAAAGATCAATTGACTTTTGATGTTGGATGTTGGATGTTGGATGTTGGATGTTGGATGTTGGATGTTTATGATAAATCTAATGCCTAATGCCTAATGCCTAATGCCTAATGCCTAATGCCTATTAACTAAAACTAAACAAATATGAAAAAAATACAACTTATACTACTTTTCCTGATGATCAACTGGCTCAGTGCTTTTGGTCAAATTCAAAAAGGAAATTTCTTAATCGGTGGAACGGGATCATTCATGAAACAGCATGTAACAAATGTTAGTGAAATAAACACCATCGCTTCTCTTCAGCCCAATTTCGGTTATTTTGTGGGAGATAATTTCTCAATAGGGATTCAATTACCTCTTAATTACCGGCGATATGGCAATCTAATCTCCACTGGATTTGGCATCTCACCTATGCTACGATTCTACTTTGCTAAAAACGAAAAATCAGCTTTTTTTATTCCACTCACCGCAGGTGTTGGGAACAATAATTATAAAACCTACGGTTCAAGTTCTAAAACCATTTACACCAATTACACCGAAACTTTCGGACTCGGTTTCGTCTACTTTATTCAACCGAATATCGGATTGGAAACGGCACTTTCTTACTACTTTCAACAATCGAAAAACAACATCATGGCCAATTCAAATTCAAGTGCCCGTGGCGTTAATTTCAATGTGGGATTTCAGATTTATATGGCTGGACGAAAGACTCAAGACTTATAATCGGTTAATCCCACGACATAGTCAATTGGATAAATCATGCTGTAAAATCGGAAAAATACTTTTATGATTTACCTGAATTTAGTCTTACTTCTAATGTCTTTGAGCAGAGCGGTCTTATCTCTAAAATAAGGTCTAATACGAAAAATAAACAAATCCTCTTGACTCATCCGAAACAGCCTGATAGATCATCAGAATAATGAGAGCAACCGAAAGTGCCTGTGCATACATCGGCATTTTAGCGAATCGGTCTTCCCACCAGTTCTTAATTTTCTTCGGTAACCAATGTACCACAAATCCGCAGAGCATGATGATGAAAACGGCTTGATAAGTCGACAGTACTTTCAGAAAAGTTTCTCCTGAAAATTCGAAGTGATTCCAGATGTGATCAAGGAAATCCATCGGAGCACCATTGTCCTGCATGATGAACCAAATCCGCGTGAAAGTGATGAAATTGAAGGTGATGAAGATCTTCCAGAAATGGGTCAGCTTACTAGTATTATTCTCATACGGGCTGACTTTCTTCCAGTGATTGTACAGTACCAAAGCCAAACCGTTCATCGTTCCCCAAACAACAAAATTTACACTCGGTCCGTGCCACAATCCTCCGACAACCATGGTGATCAATAGATTCAAATCACGGTGGACATACTTCGTGAAATTGGGGATAACCAAAATACCTAAGAGATAGAAACAGGTAATTCCAACATAGATGAATATCAACGCATACCACTGCGTAATGAACAACAGGAACAAGAAAATACAGAACGTCGAAATATAGGTTCCCCAGCCTCCTGTCTTATTTCCACCCAAAGGAATGTACAAATAATTGCGCAGCCATGCTCCCAACGAACGATGCCATCTCCGCCAGAAATCAGCCACATTGATTGCCTTGTAGGGTGAGTCGAAATTCTGAAACAACTTGAATCCCATCAGACGAGCTACACCAGTTGCAATGTCTGTATAACCTGAGAAATCGCCATAGATTTGAAGTGAATAAGCCCACATGGCAATGATTCCCAGAAATCCAGGATAAGCTTCGGGAGTATCAATCACCTTGTCTACAAAATGATTCGCGATGTAATCTGCCAGTACCAATTTCTTGATCAAACCTTTCACAATTTGGATGACCGACCAGCTGAAATCATCTTTATCGAGATAATACTTCCTGCTGATTTGGGGAATAAAATCTTTCGCCCGTGCAATCGGTCCCATGAGGATGTGTGGGAAAAAAGTGATGAAAAAGGAATATTCAAAGAAATTCTTAACGGGTTCAATCTCCTTTCGGTAGATGTCGACTACGTAACTAATGCTTTGAAACGTAAAGAAGGAAACTCCAGCTGGAACAATGATTCTGTCAACCAATGATCCTTTTCCAGTGAACCCGCTAGTCCATTGGGCAAAGTAATTCAATGCCTTGATATCAGTATGAAACATTGCATTGAAGGACTCGGTAAAGAAAAAAGCATATTTAAAATAAGCCAGTACCAGAACATTCAAGACCACAGCCAGAATCATGATGACCTTCTTCAACTTTTCCGTTTTGGCTTTAAAAATCGAATTGGCTGAAAAGTAATTGAGTAAAATGGAAAAAATCAGAATAAGCACTGATGCACCGGACGTTTTGAAGTAGAAAAACAATCCAATGACCGTGAAGAAAATGGTTTTCATTAAATGGTTCTTCTGCGTCAGAGCAAGACCAATCATGGCGATTAGAAAGAACAGCCAGAACTGCATCGAGGTAAACCCAATCGCAAATCCTTGTCCGTATTGAAAAGAAAATAAATCGTTCAACATCCGATTATTTTTTTAATTGTTCTAATTCATCCATTTGCTGCATCCATTTCATAAATGCATCGAAATACAAATCACCTTTGATGTGATAACCAAGATTTGTAAAGTGAACCATATCATCGCGCATTAATTTTTCTCTCAGCCAAATTTTGGAAGAGCCCAATTCTCCCATCACACCGTATAAATCCCAGACCGGAATCTGGTACTGGATTGCCAATTCATTGATCACCTGCCTCTGACGGGCAATATTTCGGTTCAAACTTACTTTGTGATAATGTGAATCGTTTGGAACGGTCAATAAAATAGCACATTTCGGATTCGTTCGCAGTACAATTTTGATCATCTTTTCCAAATTCGATTTATAGACTTCTGGTTTAAAATGCTCGTAAGGAACATTCGCATCATTCGTTCCTACTGAAAAAGCAAAGAAATCCGGTGGCGACTGCTTCAATTGCTCTTCAAAATTACTACAATTCAAATACGTATAAAGAGCTGCTCCGTTCACACCAATCGCCGTATACGAAATGCCCGGATCGGTATTGATCAACTGCACTCCCGCCAATTGCAATTCATAATGTCCTGCAATTGTTCTCGAAAACTGCAGGTCAAACGTATCAATGGATTCTGTAAAATAAACATCCGTATAGCCGATCTCAAGATTGGTTCGTTTGTCCAAAATCAAAATCTCGTCTTCTCCGAAATTCAGATCGTAAGGAAATTGCCCTTTGTTGTGTAAGATCCTGATTTTGGAAAAACTCGGTTTTACTTCTGTTTTATCGTAACGGAACCGGACTTTGACCACCGAATCAGGACAAGTAACAATAAATCCCAGCAATCCATATCCCAAAGAACATCTTTCTTTTCCGACACTGCGGTAAGATTTCCAAGTATTCGGTGATGAAAATTCATAATTCCCCGGATTGTTGGTTTTGGCCAAATCAAACGGAAAGAGAAATCCACGTTCACCTGGTACATCCGGCCATGTGGTCTGCAGTTTCGTGCGGATGACATGCGTATAAATATCCGCTTGCAGATGCGATCCTCCTAAATGATAAAAGTTCAATTTACGATCTTTGTCATGGATCATTTTCTGCATGTTCTTGTAGAGATGTTCCCAGTTCGGACTTTCCGAAGTAAAGAATTCGTAATGATTTTTTTCAAAATGAATAAACGGATATTGACTTTTCAAGGTCGTATCCATGGCGTAATAATCAGGAAATTGATAGTGATTCAGCGAATCGCCTTTATGCGCATTCCCCTGAGCAGATGCAGCAAAGGCAACGAGTGTAAAAACTCCCATCAATATGTAAATGCACCTCATCAATTTCTTTTTTTCATTTCTTTCATCATTATCCAATCAGGGAGTCAGCTGAAGTTTCCACTTGGCAAACTCGGCTTCAAACGCATCGTAAAACAACTGGGAAGCAATACTGGCTCCTTTCGGACTAAAATGGATGTAATCTTTTCCGGCCAAACCACTTTCAACCCAGGCAGGCATCGAATTTGCTCCTCCCATCGCTGCATATAAATCCCAATAACCTGCTCCTTCGTTTCCTGCCGCTTTTTTCATTTGATTGACACAGTAGGATAAAAATTTATACGATTCGTAAATTCCACCGCTGAATTTCGACATATCACTTGGACCGATCACAATAACTGCTGCCGAAGGATGAAGCCGTTTCACCGTACGAATTTGAGACTTGAAGAAAGACACATAATTTCTTACTGCTGCACTATCCTTGAAGAAAGGAACCGAGTTTCCTCCAAATTGTAAAAGAATCAATTCACTGTTCAAATCTTCATACATTCTACTCAACGAGGTTTGATCGATGTATCCGAAAAACGTCCCGCTGCAACCCCGCATGGCGATATTGTCGACCTGAATTCCATAATCACCTTCTAAAGAAAAACCACAAATCGTCGGACTCACCGGACTTGAGAAAACGTATTTCAACTTCCCAGGATTCGAAGAAAAAGTTAACGGAAGCATGTGGTATTTTCCATCGTGAATCAAACTGTCCTCGTGAATCAGGTTCCCGTTTTGGTAGATCTTCACCTGGCACGGTTTCACACAACTGGTGTAGAACATTTTTACGTTGTTGTAGGTTCTTGCCCGACTTTGCGCCTTATAGGAAGGTTCAATTTCAATCCATCCTTCTTTCACCGATTTCATATTGGCAATCGTCGAACTATCGTAATATTCCTCGGTGAAACGAGCTGCCGATCCCATTGCTCCGTATCTCCGGTTTTTCAGTTTCGTTCCCCCAAAACAATTGTACCGCATGAAATTGGAAGAATAGGTCTGTTTAAAAGAATTGGTTTGGTAGACATTCATCGCCGGAATCAATCCAGGGCCGTTACCTCCGAACTGGTTCTGAATCCGCTGACGGATGTAAGAAGTCATCCGATCTCCTTCGATCTGCGAATCGCCGTAATGAAGAATGTGAATCTTTGTTTTTTCAGTCGCAACAACATCCATTTTCGCAAAAAACTTACACAGATTTTCACGGGCTGCGTCACTCAAATGCAAGGTTGAAGTACTTTCTTCCGATAATTCACCTCCTTTGGGGGCACCTAAATCTCCTCCTGTATGATTGACGTGCTTTTTGGGTGGTAAAAATTTACCTGACTTCGCTTCTTCCAAAAGCACAGAATCCGAAACAGCAACATCCAGATCGGTTGTATCCACTCCAGCAACCAAATCCAAAATATCTTTTTTCTCTTGTTTTTTGGGATGAAGGAATTCTTCTTTGGTCAGGAAATGAATTTTCGTTCCGGCAATATCAAAACCATCCTCTGGGACCAATAACACGAACGGCGTAAGAACCAGCATGACTGCCAGCGCAAACAAAATAACATGATATGGTTTTAATTCCTTCAAAAATTCAATTAATCTACAAATTTAGACAAGAGAATGGAGTTAGAAATCAGGTTGAATGAAAATTGTGAACATTGAAACGTGTAAGAAGATTCAAGACTGGAAGACGTAAGACTAAAAGACTAAAGATTGGTGAATACAATGAGTAGTCAACAGGATCGATATCATTCTAAAATCAGAAAACACTTTTTAAGATTACCAGAATTTAGTCTTAATATCTTGTGTCTTTTAGTCTTGAATCTAAATAATCTCATAAAGACTTCTTACATTTGCTAGCTCTCCAATAACGACCATAACAAAATGATCAAGTATTATTTTTTATTCTTTTTCTTAGTAACTAATTCTTTTCTTTGGGCCCAATCACCTAATTTTAAAAACTATACGGTAGAAGACAATCTCCCGAGTTCGGAATGTTACCAAGTACTACAAGATAAAAAAGGATTTATTTGGATCGCATCCGATAAAGGTGTTGCCCGTTTTGACGGTTATAAATTTCAGAACTTTACAAAAGAAGACGGGCTACCGGAAAATTCAATTATCCGTATGTACGAAGATCCCTATGGAAAAATCTGGTTTGCAGGTGTCACTGGAAAAATAGCCTATTACAAAAACAACAAAATTACCAGCCTTAAAATAAACAACGAATTAGCTGCAAAGATCAAGGGTGGATTTGTCTGTTCAATGGGGTATTCGGATCACGCCTTATATCTAGGAATGTATTATGGACCAGGCTCTTTTCGAATCCTTTTTCATCAAAACAAAGAAAAATTAATTATGACCCCAATCGATAATAAAAACTTGGGAGGCTTCGTCAGACGTTTAAAAAATGGAGAATTTATTCAAGGATGGATTGGTCGGGCCTATAAATCTATGGATTTTCATCATTTACAAAATGGGGAATCTTTCACAACAAAAAATGCATTTTCAATACCCGCAATTGCATCCAACAATGTTCGTTTTACCTTGCTTCAAAACAAAGAATATCTTTTTGCATACACAAGACAACTCATAAAAGTAAATGCTTCAACTGGTAAAATTGTCGCAAAAAATATGTTCAATTATGATATTAACTATTTGTTTTCCGATTCAAAAAAAGGTGTTTGGATTGGCCTCGACAAAGGTGGTGTTATTTATTATCCAAACGGCAAATTGGGGAAAGAAAAGCCTTACTATTTTTTACAAGGCAAATCCGTTTCGGGGATCACAGAAGACCGGGAAGGTGGTTTTTGGTTTACAACCTTGGAAGATGGTTTGTTTTACTTAAACGATACCCATTTTTTTCACCTCACGGATTTGAGCAGTAAACGGGTGAATTGCATTTCTTTGTTTGAAAATGTCCTTTATGCCGGGCTCAACAACGGACAATTGGTTTATTTTCAAAATGGAATTCTAAACGAACTTTCTGCTGATGTTGATATTCACACTAAAAACAACATCCGTCAACTATTACCGATTGCTCATCAATCTCTTTTCATCGGAGGAAATAGAGGCTGTGCTCTTTTTAATACTAAAAATCATCTATTCAAGTGGATTAAAACCAATGATGGGGTCCACATGTCTTCCAATTGTATAATACATCAAAAATCAACCGATATATACTGGTCCGTTGCAAATTCAAATTGTTCCGCACTCTATTTGTCATCATCGAATTACCAATTTGAGAATTATATGACATGTGCTTATAAGTTTTTTTCTGTTGCTGAAGATGGAGGAAATATCTGGTTTGGTACTGCTGGTGGTTTATTTGGTTTCAATGGAAAACAAATGACGTATCATGGAAATTTAGTACCTGTCTTACGACAACGCATCAACGATGTTAAAGTGAATAACCATTTACTCTGGATGGCGACGAAAGAAAATGGTGTTGCGATCAAAAAGGGAAAACAACTCTACTATCTCACTACCCAAAACGGATTGAGCAGTAATATTTGTCAATCGCTGTACCTAGAATCCGACCGCAATTGCTGGGTTGCCACCAACAGGGGAATCTGCAAAGTGGAAATCTTAAACTGGAAACCCTTTCAATTCAAAATTCGATATTTCAACTCAAAAAATGGGTTGATATCTAACGAGATTAACCAAATTTTCAAAAAACAAGATACGGTTTACGTTGCAAGTTCAAAAGGAATAACCTGGTTCGACGAAACAAAAGTAACACCCAATCTGCAACGTCCTCCCGTTTACATTTCAAAGATATGGGTCAATAAAAAGGAAAGAAAACCAAAACAAGGGTATCATCTCAAGTACGATCAAAATAATCTTTCCATTCAATTTATTGGTTTAACCTACAAAGACGCTGGAAATGTCGAATATAAATACCGCCTTTCAGGATTAGACACTAACTGGACTAAAACACACTATACAAAAGTTTCTTTTACAACACTACCCTACGGCGATTATACCTTTGAAGTCATTGCCAAAAACAACGACGGCTACTGGAGTAAAAAACCGGCAACGGTTCATTTCATTATTTCTCCACCCTACTGGCACACTTGGTGGTTTAGAATTTCAGCGGGTATACTCATCATCGGAGGGCTTTATTTCTTCATCCGTTACCGCATCCGAAAAGTGGAAAAAACGGCCAATGAAAAAGCCCGTCTCTACCAGCAAACGGTGGAAATGGAGATGAAATTTCTAAGTTCGCAGATGAATCCGCATTTTACCTTCAATGCGATGAATTCCATTCAGTATTACCTGATCAAAACTATTCTGTGAGTCCAAATGAATATCTAAAAAAACGAGATCTGGCTGATGCATTTTGATAGCTTCAATAGCGCTTTCAATACAATCCCCTTCACCTATAATTTCAATTTCTGAACAATATTTTACCAGAAGTTTTTTTAAAACTTCCCTTCCCTCCAATGACTTCAAACGCATAACGATAGATGCTACTGAAATTAAATATTCGTACACGAATCGTGAAACGCATATTCGCTCAGATTTTCCTCTTTTAAAGCAAACCTTT
>CAIUKX010000145.1 GCA_903899795.1 uncultured Flavobacteriales bacterium | reverse complement strand
TCGATCATTTTTGTTTGAACATATGCTTGAAGGAAGCCTTTCCCAATCAAATAGACCCTTTCATTAGGATTGATATTAGTTGGAAGTTCAGGTAGTAGTTTTGAAGGGGTTATTGCTTCAAGAAATGTCACCCATTTCATTTTTTCACTTGGAAATTCTTTATCAATTTGTGGAATTAAGTTAGCGAGCTGTTTTGAAAGTTCAATCTTTTTTGAAGAAAGATGTACGAAAATTTCGTTGTTATCGATTCTGTATAGTAGTTGATTTTTTTTGAATTTAGCTCCGGGAACTAAAACAGAATCACCTGAAACCAGTTTTCCAGAAATATCAAAGGTGATTTCACTTTGGGGGTAATCACAAATCATACCTTTGGTTGTTAATTCAAAATGATGAACTTCATTGACAATGTTTTTTGTTGAAAAAGTCGGTACATGAACTGATTTTTGAGGTTTGGCAGTCTCTTTTTTAGTGATTTTTAGGTACAAAAAGCCGAATAAACAAAGAATTATTGTTATTGAAACGATGTATATAACCTTTTTTTTGTTCATAAAATACTTTTGCGTAAAGTTACTCTTTCCATAGAAAAACGGGCTCTTTGTCGAGAAAAAAATAGAGAAAGTGATTCGATTTTGTTCATAGCGAAAATGAATTTGTTGAAAACTTGGTTGAAAACCAAATTTCATAGACGAAAAATAACGCTTCATCGTTTATTAATTTTGCTTTAACAATATAAAACCGAGAATATGGCATTATTAGGAACACTACTCAAACGTAAGCTATCTGATGATCAGGTTTCAAACATATTTATCAATGCATTATTAGATGTTGTTGATAACGGTTTCCGTGAAGTTGCAGAGTTAATTAATGAAGATTTGGCTTTTGTTAAATCTCCAAGTATAGAGGTGACTCAAAATGGTGAATTTGCTTTGATTATAATCGCTGCTAATTTGTCATTTCTTGAAAGTACATTTGATGCGGACCAAGCAGTTCGTGTTGAACAAATTATTTTTGAAAAATTAGGAAAAATGTACGCTATGTCAACTTCGGATTTCCAAGGATTGGCTAGAGAATACCAAAGTTTTATTGCTCGTGTAAACTATCCGTCTAAAAACATGATTTACGGAATGTCTAAAGCAATGTTTGAGAAATACAAGCTAAATGATTTCCAGGATGATTATTTCAGGCGTATGCAAGCTCCAAATCCATTGTTCTTGAAAAGAATGGATGAGGTAATGGGGAATTTTGTATGGAACTGGGATGCCTTCTTCAAGAAGTATAAAATGAATTGAAAATGTTACTATAGTTTATAAATGGTCCCGGAGTGAAAGCTTCGGGATTTTTTTTGCATTTTTTTGTAGGGACGGGTCGCGACCTGTCCCTACAAAAAAATGCAAAACACACAAAAATTAATACCTGACGTAAACAACTTTCTTGGTCTCGAAAAATTCTTCTTCAAATTGTTTGGATAAATCGTGGATGGTATAAAAACGGTTAACGCCTTTCATTTCTTCTGTTAAATCACCACCTTTAAGGTAGAGGACACCATTTTTTAATTCGTTGATTTGTTGTTTCTTGAATTTTGCATTGATCCATTTTAAGAATTCTGGCATGGCTGTCACTGCTCGACTGACAATAAAATCAAATTGCTCATCAATTTTTTCTGCACGCTCGTGTATGCCTGTCACATTTGTTAGACCAAGGGCTAAAGCAACTTCATTCACTACTTTTATTTTCTTTCCAATCGAATCGACTAAGGTAAATTGACAATTTGGAAAAAGAATGGCTAGGGGTATTCCCGGAAAACCGCCACCGGTTCCGATGTCTAAAATGGTCGAACCATCTTTAAATGGCATTATTCGTGCGATTCCAAGCGAATGAAGTACATGTCGTTCATAGAAGTTGTCGGTATCTTTTCTTGAGATGACATTGATTTGGTTGTTCCAAAGTGTATAAAGGTCTTGAAGTTTCGAAAAACGCTCGATTTGGAGAGGTGTTAAATCAGGGAAATATTTTAAGATAAGATCTGTAGAGTTCATGATAATAATTATTGAAACGTATACATGTAGGGTCAGGGCATGCCCTGACCCTACATGTATACGTTATTATATGGTTTCTTTTGTCTTGTTGATCAAGTTTGCCAAAAATTCGCGTGCACGAAATAATTGTGCTTTGACTGTTCCTAAAGGAAGATTCAGTTCTTCTGCGATTTCCTCGTAGCTTAATTCTTCGAAATAACGCTTTTCAATCAATTCACGGTAACGCGGTTTTAGTTTACTGACCAGATTCCGCATTAATTTAATCTTTTGATTTTGAATGATTGTTTCTTCTGGATCAAGTGTTGCAGATTTTGCATCGAAAAAAATGACTTCCCCGTCATCAGTTGTTCTGCCTGTGTCCATTGAAGTGACAGAGATACGCTTTTTTCGGATGAAGTCGATACAATTGTTGGATGCAATTTTGAAGAGCCAGGTACTGAAGGCGAAACTTGGTGAATATTGTTCTAAACGGCTGAAAGCTTTACCGAAAGCTTCAATTGTTAAATCATCGGCGTCGTCTTGATTTTTTACCATTTTGAGCATCATGTAGTAGATCGACTCGCGGTAGCGATCCATTAATTCTGCATATGCGCTTTGTTTACCTTCTATAGCAGCTTTTACTAAGACTAAATCCTGTTGTGCTTTATCCGATAAATGTTCGCCTCCTACCATTTTACTATTTCTTTTTTATCGGTGGTGTAGTAGAGGATTGGTATAAATATAGCGTAAGCTAGATCATAAAATGGGAGTAAAGCTATAAAACTAGGTTCTTTTAATTTGATAAAGCACCGTGCTTGTAACCACCATTTTATGATAACCATTAATCCGAATCCTGCCAGTGTTAACCAACGAAAGTTTGCATCAAACATCAAAATAACAAATGTTATGGTTAAGATTAACAAGGAGAAAGGATAAATTCCTAACATCGCTTTTTTGAAAACGTTGTAACGACCAGCCGTAGTGTAGTGTCGCGATTTTTGCATGTACCAATTTTCCCAGTTATTACTTCCTTCGGAATAACAAAAAGAAGCCGGATCCAGGTTAATTGCAAAGTTTTTCTTGGTCACAGTCTCTTGAATGAACAAATCATCATCACCTGAAGTAATGGAATAATGAGATTTGTAGCCATTAACCGAATTGAAAAGCGTTTTTGTGTAGGCCAGGTTTCTTCCAACACCCATGTAAGGCATTTTTGCAAGTGCCATCGAGAAATAATTCATTGCAATCCATGTGGTATCGAAACGAATTAGTTTGTTGAGAAAACCTTGTTTGGCAATATGCGGACCATAGCCTAAAACCAATTGCTTTTCATTAGAAAAATATTGAGCCATGCTTTTTAGCCATTGATTGGAAGCCGGTCGACAATCTGCATCAGTAAAAAACAGATGCTCATATTTAGCTCCTTTCACACCGAGCGTAAGAGGGAGTTTTTTACCGGTTTTGAGGTGTTGACTTCTTTCTACCTCAATAACTCTAAGGTTTTTATATTGGTGAGCATATGCATTGAGGATGTGATAGGAGTCATCAACCGACTGATGGTTGATGACGATCACTTCAAAGTTTGGATAATCTTGTTCTAAGATTAAAGGTAAGTTTTCGTATAAATTGTCAGATTCATTCCTTGCTGAAATTAGAATGCTGACACTTGGATATGCATCTGATCGTGGAATTTTACGACCGGTAAAAAAAGATAATTTACCATGAATAAAGGTTACATAGAGCAATTGAGTAAGTGCCATCACAGCAAATAAGCAAAATAGCAGGGTTGTTAAATTGAATTCGAATGTGGGTAAAAATTGCATCTATGTATAAAGCTTTGTACAAATATGGGGTGCATCCGTAAATACAACTATCTTTACGGCGTTTATTTTTCAACAATTTTATGCACTTCGATTTAATACATACTGATTCCAAGTCAAATGCAAGGGCTGGAGTTTTACATACAGATCACGGTATCATTGAGACTCCGATCTTTATGCCTGTTGGAACCGCAGGAACTGTCAAAGGGGTTCACCAGCACGAAATAAAAGATGATATCAAAGCTCAGATTATTTTGGGTAATACATACCATCTATACATGCGTCCGGGTATGGATGTCATCCAGGGAGCTGGTGGATTACATAAATTCAACGGATGGGATGGACCTATCTTAACTGATAGTGGTGGTTATCAAGTGTATTCATTGTCTGGATCACGAAAAATAAAGGAAGAAGGAGTGAAGTTTCAGTCACATTATGACGGAAGCTACCATTTCTTTACACCGGAAAAGGCGATTGACATTCAACGTCAAATTGGTGCAGATATTATTATGGCTTTTGATGAATGTACGCCTTATCCATGTGATTACCAGTACGCGAAAAGATCCATGCACATGACGCACCGCTGGTTGAAAAGATGTTACGAGCAAATGGATAGAACCGAACCTTTATATGGACATGATCAAGTTTTATTTCCAATTATTCAGGGGAGTGTTTATAAAGATCTGCGAGCTGAATCTGCAGAAGTAATAGCTTCTTATGGTACTGTTGGAAATGCGATTGGTGGATTATCAGTTGGTGAGCCGGATGAGGATTTATATGAAATGACGGACTTGGTCTGCGGAATCTTGCCAAAAGAGAAAGCACGTTATTTAATGGGAGTTGGTACGCCGATTAACCTTTTGGAATGTATCTCTTTGGGAATCGATATGTTCGACTGTGTAATGCCTTCGCGGAATGCGCGACATGGAATGTTGTTTACTTCAGAAGGAGTGATTAATATAAAAAATAAGAAGTGGGAAAAAGATTTTTCAATGCTGGATTCGAACGGAACTTCTTATGTTGATAAATTTTATTCGAAAGCTTATTTGCGCCATTTGATAAAATCAGGTGAAAATTTAGGAATACAAATTGCTACGATTCATAATCTGGCGTTCTATCTTGCTTTGGTAAAAGAAGCGAGGGTTAGAATTCTGGACGGAACATTTTCGGATTGGAAAACAAAAATGGTATCAAAATTGGGGACAAGGTTATAACTTTGTAGCGGAGTTCAGAAAAGTTTATGCTGAAAATACTTGACAGATATATCATAAAGAAGTTTTTATCAACTTACTTTTTCATGTTGGGCATCATTATGCTTTTGGCAATGGTGTTTGACATGTCATCTCGTTTAAGTGAGTTCATCGCAAAGCAGGCACCTATTTATGATATCATCACCAAATACTATTTTACTTTTTTGATCCATTATGGAAATATGTTTTCCTCTTTGATCATTTTTGTATCCGTGATTTGGTTTACAGCAAAATTGGCTCAGGATTCTGAAATCATACCAATCATGAACAGTGGAATCACATTCGGACGATTGATGCGACCTTATATGTTGTCTGCGACTTTACTGATGATTATGGCTTTGATATTAAATCATTTGGTGTTGCCAAAGACCAATAAAATTATGCTTGATTTTGAAAATACGTATTACCGTGTTGGAGTTCATATTGAAAATTATCATGCTGAATATCCAGGTAATCTTTCGTTGAATATTTCTAGTTATGATGAAGAACAGAATGTAGCCAATGATTTGGTGTTGGAACGTTTTAATTCTCAAAATGAAGAAGTGTATTTTTTGAAAGCGCGAACAGCGGTGAATGTTGAGGGAAATAAATGGAAATTAAATGATTATTACGAACGAACAGTTGGAGATACAAATGATATCATTCACAATGGAAAATCGAAAGATACGGTTTTTACATTCCGGATCGAAGACATAGCTCAACGTGAAAACATCGCAGAAACCATGACTTTTTCACAATTGAAAAAATTCATTGCTAATGAAAAAGCGAAAGGATCTGCATTTATTCCTGAATATGAAATCATCTTGTACGAACGTACAGCTTTGCCATTCTCAACTTATGTTTTGACAGTTATAGGTGTTTCTGTATCCAGTCGTCGTAAAAGAGGAGGTGTGGGAATTAATATCGCCTTGGGATTGGGGATCATTTTTATCTATATTTTTGCGATGAAGGTTACAAATGTAGCAGCATTGAATGTTGGTTTTCCAGCTTATATTGCCGTTTGGATTCCCAATCTGTTATTTGGAGGAATTGCCTATATCCTATACCGGTATGCACCGAAGTAGCTGAATTGATTTGTATTTATTGGATTATTTTTATCGAAGTGCCATCAGTATAGGTAATTATAATCACCCCATGGTATAATTCATTGACTTCTTCACCCAATATATTGTATCGACCACTAATTTCTTTGATAGTTCCGTTTATTCGGTTATCAATTTCGATTATATCACTGAATTCACTTTGACCATCATAGTCTGTTTGCAGCAATCGATAATAATTAAGCGTTTTATCTACTTTGTAATCTGTCAATATATAGTCAATTTGAGCAATAGAGTTGCCTGCGCCATTAACAGTTCCAACAACAGTATAGTGATTTCCATCCGTTGTTTTTTCGATCGTAAAAAAAGCATTATTAATTTCGGTTGCAGTAGTCCATTTTAATTCATTATTCTCACCCAATTTTTGGCCCGTGAAACTGAGTAATTTGATTGGTAATGCTGTAGCAGATTCATAGGCTCCCATCCAAGGTCCATTTGGCGCACCACTCCCCGTATTGGAGCGTGTATTACCATCAAAATCATCACTTACAGCTGCATTTGAAGCATTTGTTCCTGTGGTTTTTACGTCGCTAGTGGTAGCGCCAGCCACAACGCCAGTCGAAGAACTTACCGAAATGGCTCCGTTTTTGGCTGCTGCATCTTTACTGGTTGCTGTTTGCCAATTGGCAAGGGTTGTTCTGTCAGCAGCTGAATAATATCCTACGTATCCACCTGTACCTGATGCTTCCAAATAGTTATAATCCTCTGTTAAAGTTCCCGGTGAAGTTGAGTAATTGATTGCGTAATGTTTTCCTGTTCCACCGGAATTTGTTCTAATATTTTGGAAAAGATTATTTTTTACAGTTAATGTTGATGCCGCACTATTGTATAGGCAAGAAGAATTACCGGATAATGAAGTAGCTGTACCATATATCTTAATTGTATTGTGATAGATAATGGACGATGCTGTTGTCTCGTAACGGATTCCTATGAGTTTGAGAGAATGACCAACATTTGTAGCATTGTTAAGAATAATAACGTTGTTGTATAAATTGGTCGTACCGGTTTGAATATAAATTCCAGCATTAATAGCAGTAGAACTATTTGCAGCACTATCAAAACCGTCACATTTATTTTTCTTGATGGTATGTGTACCTGAAGAAGAATCAATATTAATTCCTGTAATGGAATAAGTAGAAGCCCCTGAAGCTGTGATGCTAAGATTTGATATGCAATTATTTGCTATCGTACTGTTAGCTGTAGTTCCGCTAAAATAGATGCCACACATGCCTGTTAAGGCGGTTGTCGAAGTGTTAGTTGATGAAGAGGTAATATTGATTACTTTATTGTATGAAATGGTTTGTGCATTTTTACACCCACTGGTTATATATATACCGATGAATTGAGCAGAGGAGCTTGTAGAAGTTAATTGATGTTGTTGAATAGTATTGTGGGAAATGGTATTTGTCCCAGCAGACCCATAGATTCCCACTACCCAGGCATTTACAGCAGCCGCCATATTATTGGAATTTGAATTTCCAATTGTGTTGTAAGTGATTGAATTCGTCGCTGATCCGGGTTGATAGATTCCGAAAGCATAGGTAGTACTTCCGGTTTGAGAAAGATTAAAATTTTGAATTGTGTTTTGGGTGATAGTAGCATTACCGGTTGCATCGCTATAGATTCCGATGTAACCATATCCACTGGAAGAAATAATGATATTGCCTGATGTGGAATTTCCAATGGTATTATAACTAACAGTAATAGATCCACTCAGAAGTATATCAATTCCATCAAAGTAAGCGTTTGTAGCTGTTCCATTTATGGTTATGCTTCCGATATTGTTATAAGAAACTGTATTCGTATTACCTGAGGAACGATTGGAGATCATAGTTGGATAACAAGTTCCTGCATAGGAAGTAGTTATAGTAATGTTTCCTGTACCCGAGGTCGAACCAATCACATTTCCATTTCCTGAAGAACCAATGTTAAATGTTGAACTGCCATCGGCAAGAATACAAAAAAATGGTGAGGAATATGAGTTGGTAATGTTTAAGTTTGAGATTGTGTTTGAGCTGATCGTGTTAGCGCTAGCTCCTGAAAACAAAGAGCTAAAGTAAATCCCGTAAAAGCCAAAAGCTGAAGTGGCTAATGTATATGCACTTCCTCCACAGCTTGCCGCTTGACCACCGATGTAATTGCCTGTGATTGTATGGCCCGAACCACTGTTAATAGAAACGACTTGAACATTGGCTACAGGAGTTTGTGATCCAGTTTGATAAAAACTATTACCTGAAATGGTCCAAGTATCAGATGTTTCACTGGACTTTAGATAAATCGCGTATACTGAAAAATTTGAAAATGTATTATTGGTAATACTAATATTACTGTTTACCGATCCGGATGAAAGTGAACCATTGTAAGTACAAATCATCATACCTGGATTTCCACCTGATCCATTTGTGATAGTGCAATTATCAATCGTTAGATAATTGACTCCGGTGCTGTAATATCCTCTGATGTGAATCACACCTGGATCATTTGTACCCGAATAGACTGAATTGGAACCTTTTATTGTACAATATTTTATGGTTGAATAATCGGAGGGTCCGACACCTATCTCTAAATCCCAATGTTTATGAGGGTTTCAAAACTTTAAATCGTAGGGTAACGCATAGGGTAACTGAACATTTTGTTTTCAAAGTACGTTTGCTTTTGCAAATATATGATTTAAAAATATAGGGAATCCTTAATTAATTTCTAATTCAATCTTTCGTTTACATTAAAATCACATATTTATATATGTAGATAATCTACAAATTGTTTTGATAGCATTATGCTACAATATAAAGCACCGATTGGTGCTTTTGTTGTTTAAGGTAGTAATAGTTCTAGGGAATATATCTTGATAGCTTATATAGCTTTTTTGTGAGTTTTAAGAGTGGTTCAAGTATGTTTTACTTATTCTTCTTATTTAGCTTGTAAATCGTAAATGTAATTCTTTAGTGAAATCTCATTTGCTATTTTTTTAGCTGTGAGTAGCATGTTGGTCTCTTTCCAACGTTCTTGTTTGATATAATGTCCAGTTGACATTGTTGATGTACTAGAGCCTACATTAATCTTGATATAGATTGCAGATTCACCATTTCTTAACTTATCTCCTTTGAGATAAAAACTTGTTGTTAGCTTCTTCATTTTTATTATAAATTAAATTTGAAGCAAACATCCTACAGAAAACAAACAATGTCAGATATATTGTGAACATTGTGAACTCCTATTAAATAAGCATTTCAACTTTTATATAGGGTAATGAATAGGGTAACGCATAGGGTAACTGTACTATCCAATTAAATACCTAAAATGAAAGATGATATTTTTTTAAATAATTTAAGATTAATCATCAAGTAAAATCACAAAACCTAGTAATTACTAGTGTTTCAGAGTTTTTAACCAATAAAAAAGAGAGTAGGGGTTAGGTGGAAATAAAAAGCCTTACATCAAATGCAAGGCTTTTAGTGGAGTCGACAGGACCAGAACCTGATGAATTGATGTCAAAAGCTGTAGATTTAGAACTTGTGGATGTGTTTTCGATAGTTGTTACTGATGAACCTGTAGCTCCCGCTCGACCATCTAGTGTAACATATTTATTTTCCCAATCGAAAATGGATGCACCTGCATTTGCTCCGCTCATGCTAATTGATGTAACTCCCATTTGAGGACGAATGGTAATGGTATTTGTACTGCTTCTATTGGTTTGCCAGTTGAGGGTGATTGGAAGTGTTTCCGAAGCGTAAGAATAATTGGGTAATAATTCGATAACGTATGGATTGGCTGCTGTAGCTGCATTGTGTGCAGTTTCCAAAGCAGAGTAGGTTGGCGCTCCAGAACCAACCGTAAAATAACTAGTACCAGTAGGTGCAGCTTCATGATTGTTTGGATTAGCTGTAGCCGTGGCTGTGTAATATTGTTCTGCACCGGCTCCACCATTGTATTCGAATGATTGAACATAATATGTAGTTCCTTGTGTTAAACCAGTTACTGTTACACTGGTGCTATTACTGTTGTAGACACAATAATAACCGGATGCTCCTAATTGGGTTCCTGAACCGAACGTAGTGCTGGCTTTATAAGTTGTATTGTTTGATGGATTAGTAATCGCACCTGAACCAGCTTTCATAAAAACAGCTCTATTTGACCCGTTGCCGTTAGTCCATTTTAGAGTTAAACTAGTTGTCGTTATTGCCGAAAAATAAATAACGGACGTTTGTGTTGTTGGGGCAACTGCATAGCAGGGATTATCTATGATTACAAAAAAAGTAAATAATCCAAAAAATATTTTTTTCATTTTATACAAAAAATAAATACAACTTTCGTTAAAGCTCATTTTTCGTAGTTCTAAGTCTTTTGCATTGTCTCTAAGTTAGCAAAAAAAAGCTGAAATATTATCATGAATTACTTTAAAAATGACTGAAATACGTCTTTTTACCTAACGATCAATGGAAAAATGCTAGTATTTTTTGTCGTTTTAACTAAGATTGTATAATAACCTTCCTTTAGATTTTCTAAATTATTTATTGAACAAACATTTCCGTTTACTAATACGTTTCTGGTCTCAACTAATACCCCTGTATTGGAATAAATTTCTATCGTAGTTTCGGACAGGTTTTCGAAATCTGTTTGGATGAAACAGCTCTCTCCTTTATTAATTGGATTAGGATAAAGTAACGGTGAATTATTTTTTTTGTTTTTTAATTCAACCGAAACCAGATCAAAACTTTCTTTATTTCCATCAAAATCCGTTTGGGTTAATCTATAATAGGATGTTCCGTAGTAAGGTGTAAAATCTTCCGTTATATAAGCATTTTCTGAAGTTGTAGTTCCATTACCATCTACTTTGGAAACGAATTCGAAATGAATTCCATCGAGTGTTTTTTCAATTGTAAAATAATCGTTGTTTCGTTCGGATGCTGTTTCCCATTTTAAATCCACCTTATTTCCGTTTGGTGTTGCAGTGAAGTAAATCAATTCGATAGGTAAGGCTATTATTCCTTCAAAAGCTCCCATCCAGGGTGTTGTGCTTCTAGATGTTCCATCTTTATCGTCTGAAACGACAGCAAATAAATTGGTTCCGGTCGTTTTTACATCGGATGTAGTTCCAGCTGGAACTACACCGAGAGAATTGATGGAAATGGATGCACTCTTTGAATTAGCATCTTTGGATGAAGCTGTTCTATAGGAAGCAATTGTTGAATAACTACTTCCGTTGTATGATCCTACGTAACCACCTGTTCCTCCAGCTTCAAGGTAATTGTAATCAGAATTGATGGTTGGTGTCGTATTTGCTAAACGAATGGCAATGTGGGATCCTGTTCCACCGCTGTTGGTTCGTGCATTTTGAAAAATGTTATTTTTTATATTCACAGTAGCTCCTGATCCGCTTAAGTCAGCAAATGCATTCGAGTTATTGGAACCACCTGTCGCTGTACCATAAATCTTCACAGTATTGTGATAAAATGTATAGGTATTTGCTGTTCCTGATCGGTTAATAATGCCTCTTAAAACTGATGATCCCCCGCCATTATCAATCAAAACAACATTGTTGTAAAAATTCAAGTTATCGGCCGCATCAACGACGATTCCGAAAAGGTTAGCAGATGCATTACTGGAATTGAAAGTGATATCAGAAATTCTATTTTTCTTAATAGTTCCACCTCCATCATAGGCGTAGATTCCATATACAGATGCAGCTCCAGCACTGGAAGCTACAATTGTTTTAATTTCATTGCTGGTGATAGTATTTGTTGCGCTAGCCGAGGTGCTTTCAAGGTAAATCCCGTTGAATGCATAACTACCTGTTCCAGCTGTCGTAATGTTTTTTATAGAATTGTTACTGATGGCTGCAATTCCATTCATGTATTCGACATAAATCCCATAGAAACCAGACGAAGCTCCAGTACCTGATACGTTAAATTGTTGAATGACATTAGTATTGATGGTCGGAGTACCTCCGCTGTAGGTATGAATTGCATTTACCTGATCTGTTAGGTTGAATGTCATATTGTTGGCTGAGGTACCGCCAATTGTATTGTTACTTATCGTGTTTGTTCCAGTTCCGAAAGTGTATATCAGATCGTTGTCATTGGTCGAACCACCATTCGTGACTGTGAAGTTTTGAAATGTATTGTACGTAATTGAGGCATTGTTATTGGAATTCCATGAGATTGCTTGATAAGCTACTCCAACTCCGGTGCCAGTCAGTTGTATTGCACCTGCAGTTGCTCCGAATGTATTGTGTGCGATACTGCCGGCTGAACTTCCCCCAACGTAAATGCCGTAAAATTCGGGAAATGTGCTGGCTGTTGTATGTGTTTGTGTAATTCCTGCTATTGTGTTATAAGCAACACTATTCGAGGCATTGGTTCCTGAATGATAAATTCCGTAAAAAGCAGTACTGGCTGTCGAACCATTGACAGTGATACTTCCGGTAGTTGAAGTACTTCCGATTATATTCCCATTTCCCGATGATCCAACTGTATAGGTTGCTGAACCGTAGGTATCGATGCATCGAACGGAATTTACTCCAGTGGAAGTGGCTGTAATGTTTGCAAAGGTATTGTTCAAGACGCTTACCGAGCCAGTGACTGAATTAAAGTCAATACAGTAGAATGTGTAACTTCCGGTAGTTATTGCAAAAGCAGATCCTCCGCAACTTGCAGCTTGTCCACCGAAGTAATTTCCTGTAATTGTTGCTCCGACAACGTTTGAACCGATATAAATCATCATTAAATCAGAACTTGTTAGCGAAATGGAAGCAGATTGGTAGAAACTGTTGGAGCTAATGGTCCATCCATCCGAATACGCAACGGCTCCACACCAGGTTCCTTGTCCCAGATCATAGAAATTATTGTTTGAAATGGTGTTGGAACTGTTATTGTTTCCGGCTGAAGATCCATACGAATAGATTCCGTAAGCAGGTGCTCCTGATGCTGATTTTGTTATTGAGTTGTTGGTAACTGTGTTGTGATGATTTCCACTCGACGATCCGGAACCAAATGATACACAGGCTCCAGTACTCGTTCCTGATGCTTTTAATGTAAGGTATTTTAAAGTATTGTAGCTTGCATCTGAACCTAATGCAAAAACATTAGCCAATAAGTTTGTACTGGTATTTGTTATTGTGAAAGCTGAACTTCCTGAACCTCCTGCTCGTCCATCAAAAATTACGTAATCAGCTCCGTTTAAATTGATCAAATTTCCTGCAACAGATTGAGAAATGGAGGTGGTAACTCCTGAAGCCGGTCTGATTGTTACTGTATTGACCGCACTTTTATTGGCTAATTGTGCTAATGAGAGTGGCCAGGTTTCACTCGCCTGATTGTAATTGCTTTGAATTTCAATTAAATAATCTGTTGAACCTGTACAAGCTGCATAAGCTGCACCGATGGTAGTGTAATTTGCTCCAGATGCTCCTACCGTATATGTTGTTGTTCCGTAGGAGAAAAATGAAATGAAAAAGGTTGTGGGCAGGATGAATTTTGATACTAATTTTTGAATGTACATAGCAGAGTAATAGTGTTACATTAATTTCAGTAAGAAAAAACTTAAATCTCTTCTGTTATCGTTGACAGAATAGAATTGAATTTTTGAAATAAAATTCAGCGTTTGTTAATTCAAAATTAAGGCGGTATATCTGCATAATTAAATAATGCAAATTTGAATTCGTGAATTCGGACACTTTCTAAATTATTGAATGTGTGAATTCATGAATTTAAACAGTTTTACAGTGTAAAAATACTGTTAATCAATTGGTTAATTGAATGTGTCGAAATGGTGAATTTTTGTGTTTTTTAAGAAATGATGGAAGTGAATTTAATTCAAAATCCAACATTTAACATCAAAAATCAAATCATTTAATCCACATGAGTTTTTCGCGTTCAACTTTCATTCGGATAAATCCGAAAATGACAGTCATTTGTTCTCCTTGAATTTCTTCGACGGTACCACTTTGTTTGGTGGCAATCAATTTGACTGTTGATCCGATGACAATTTTAGATCGCTGGTATTCGTCTTTTTGAGGTACTTCTTTTTGTTTTTTAGAATTGATTTTCGGTGTATTGATTTCTTTCTTTAATTTTTCAGAGAGACGGGCTTCTTCGATCTTGCTTTTTTCAACCGCGATGTATTTTACAATTTCATGAATGAGTGGTTGGTTGATGTCTTTTTTTCTGCTTTTGGCCTGGTACCGATCGATGAACTGTTTTAATTTTTTTCCAGCCGTTATGTATTTATTATTGGATTCAATAGTTTCTTGTTGAACTTTTAATTTTTGTTCAAATTTTTCTTTCTTTTGAAGAAATTCATTTTTAGCTTTTTGAGCAGTTTCCTGTGCTTCAATATGTTCTTTGTTCAGTCGTTCCAAGTAGGTTTTTTCTTTCTGAAGTTCACCGAGTAAACGATCCATTTTTACTTTTCGATCGTCCAATCGTGTTTTTGCATCTTCAATTATTTCCAAAGGAATGCCATTGATCTGAGCCACCTCGAATGTAAACGAGCTGCCGGGCTGACCCATGGAAAATTTATAGAGTGGTTCCAAGGTTTCTGTGTCGAAAAGCATACAGCCATTGATGGCATTTTTCAATTGATCAGCTTTCAGCTTGATGTTAGCGTAATGGGTTGTGATGACTCCAAAACTTTTTTTGTTGTATAAATTTTCGAAAAATACTTCTGCCAATGCTCCTCCTAAATCTGGATCAGATCCTGTTCCAAATTCATCCAGTAGCAATAAGGTTCTGCGATTCGATACTTTGAGAAAGTGATTCATCCGTTTCAAGCGGTAGGAATAAGTACTTAATTCATTTTCGATGGATTGATTGTCGCCAATATCTGTCAATATTTGTTGGAAGAAACACATTTTGCTATTCGGATCGAGCGGAACTAACAATCCAGCCTGAAGCATCAATTGGAGCAAACCAACTGTTTTCAGTGTGATGCTTTTCCCACCTGCATTTGGTCCCGAAATAACCAACATTCTCGAAAATTTATCCATGTAGAGATACTGAGAATGTGTTTTCTTTCCATGCGCTCTATTGTTCTTCCATAAGATCGGGTGTACAACATTGATCAATTCAATCTTCATTTCCTCTTTTTCAATAGAAGGCAGACAGCAGTTTAATTCCAATGCCAGTTTTGTTTTTGAATTGATAAAATCAAATTCAGTCATTATGTTTTGATAGGCTTGAATTAATGGTAAAAGATGAGCTATTTCACGAGTCAAAGCTTGAAGAATTCTGTAAATTTCTTTTCGCTCATCATCGGCTAATAATTCATATTCGTTGTTGAGTTCAATGGTCGATTGAGGTTCAATGAAAGTTAGACTTCCTGTTTTAGAAGAACCAACCACAGTTCCCGGTATTTTTCGTTTATGAGTTGATAAAACGGTGAGAACTCTTCGGTCATTCACAAAGGCTTCCTTCGTGTCTCCTAATACATTCTCCTTGATTAATTTTCGAAGTTCTCGGTCAAAATTTTTGTTGATTTGAATTTTGACAACTTTTATTTGCTGACGAATTTCATAAAGAAGAGGCGAGGCTTCATCTTTTACAGTACCTTTTCGATCAAATACTTTTTCAATCGCATCGATGATTTCGGTTGTGAAATAAGCCTCATTGGATAATTGAAAAAGTAGAGGGAAATCTTTTTCTCGTTTGTCAAAAAAATAGACAATTGAATTGATCAAGTGAGATGCTCTGAAAATACGTGTAAATCCTTCTTGCGATAGAACAGCATTCCGAATAGGCAACAATTTGATTTCAATCAGCAGTTCTTCAAAGTCCAGAGAAGGAAAATTTTCACCTTCAGTACGGATCGATAGAAATTCATTTACGCGATCCAGTTCTTCTTTGATTTCTTCAAAACGATTGGAAGGTGCAAGTATTGCTAAACGATTTTTGGCAGTTTCACCGATAGAATAGCCCGTTAACCATTCGCGGATAGTTGAAAATTCTAAATCTTTTATCGTTTGTTCATCAAAGGATTCCATACCGCAAAAGTAGTGTAATTTTGGATTTTTGAGTCGGTACCGTCTGTAAATAAACACTTGTGACTTTCTATTTGTTAGTAGCTATTTTCCATTTGCTTATTTCTATGTAATTTTATCGAACAAAAGAATCGACAACATGAAAATAATTTCCTTTAATGTCAACGGAATTCGTGCTATTGCTAGCAAAAATTTTGTTTCGGATATGAAAAAAGTAAATGCTGATGTGATTTGTTTACAAGAAACGAAAGCAACGGTTGAACAAGTAAAAGAAACTTTAGCTGAGATGTCCGACTATCACGTTTATGCAAACGAAGCCGATCGAAAGGGTTATTCAGGTACAGCAATATTGTCCAAAGAAAAACCCTTGAATGTTACCTATGATATAGGAGTAGGGGAGCATGATAACGAAGGACGTGTAACATGTGCTGAGTTTCCAAATTTCTTTTTGATTACCGTTTATGTACCAAATTCCGGAAGTGAGTTACTTCGTTTAGGTTATCGACAAACTTGGGATCAGGCATTTTTAGGATATTTGAAAGGATTGGAAAAATCAAAACCTGTTGTTGTTTGTGGTGATTTTAATGTTGCCCACAAAGCGATCGACTTGGCTCGTCCTAAGCAGAATTATAATAAATCGGCAGGATACATGCAGGAAGAAATTGATG
>CAIUKX010000144.1 GCA_903899795.1 uncultured Flavobacteriales bacterium | reverse complement strand
GTCTTAAAGAATTAAAGATATTGTTTTTTTGGATTATCTACATGAAATAAACGTTAAGAAAAAATTTACTCTTTGTAACAAACAAATCTATTTCTAATAAATTATCACCCTGCTTTTTCCTTAAATTTTTGACTTTATCTTTTATTATGTGATCATTAAATCTTCTGCTAATCACGCGCTTATTTTTTCAATTCTTAAAAAGGTTGTACCTTTGCCCCGAATTAATCCATTCTTATGAAAAGAATTGCCGAATACAGAAAAATTTTCGCTTCTGAAAGATCTACTTCTTTAGCTGATTTAAAAAACACATACCGTAAATTTATGAAGGAATATCATCCTGATAAATTTGCTGGAAAAGAAGAGGCTGAAAAGTTGGAAGCTGAAGAAAAAAGTAAAACAATAATCGAGGCATATCATTTCTTGGTTAGCATTTCTCCTGAAACTGCAAAAAACAACGAACCTACTTATTTGGAAAGTGTTTCAAACAGTATCATTACCGATTTTCAATACAAAGGTCAGGTACTACGTTTGGATTTTTCAGATGGTAACAGTTATGAATATTTTGGTGTTTCTCAGGATGTCTACAAAAAATTGTGTCAATCGGATTCACAAGCTCGTTTTGCTAGAAGAAAGATTTGTACGGTATTTACCTACAGACAAGTCACTCAAACTCCTGTTGTTGCTTAATTTTTAACCACAGAGTTTCGCAGAGTTAAAATCACAGAGTAACACAAGGTTTTTGTGTTTTGTGTGAAAAATAGAAAAATAATAAATGAAAAAAGCGGTTCCAAATCTAGTTTGGAACCGCTTTTTGTGTATTACAATTTGAAAAACTCCGCGTGACTCTGTTTAACTCTGTGGTTAAATCACACGAGTACATCCTCACGAATAGCTTTGATTCCTGGTAATTCTATTCCCTCAAGATATTCTAACATCGCACCGCCACCTGTTGAAACATAGCTTACCTTATCTGCTAAGTTGAACAAATTAATCGCAGCAACCGAATCTCCTCCTCCGATTAATGAAAATGCTCCTTTGGCAGTCGCAGCAACTATCGCATCTGCAACATCTTTTGTTCCTTTCTGAAACTTCTCCATTTCGAAAACTCCCATAGGCCCGTTCCAAAGAATTAATTTTGAGTTTTCAATAATTTCCGCACATGCTTTTGATGTTTCAGGTCCTACATCCAATCCCATCCATCCGGAAGGAATCTGATCGATTTTCACCGTTTGTATATTCGCATCATTTGAAAAAGCATCAGCGATAACTGTATCTGTAGGAATGTATAAATTCACTCCCTTTGCTTTCGCTACTTCAACAATTTTGCGGGCCATGTCCAAATAATCGTCCTCAACCAATGAGTTTCCGACATTTCCTCCATTCGCTTTCACGAATGTATAAGCCATACCTCCACCAACAATCAGGTTATCTACTTTTTCAAGTAATCGTTCGATGATTGTGATTTTTGACGAAACTTTCGCACCGCCAACAATTGCTGTCAAAGGTTTGTCTGTACTATTCAATACTTTATCTACACTTTTTATTTCCGCTTCCAAAAGGAAACCGAACATTTTATCTTTGGGGAAAAATTTTGCAATGACTGCTGTACTGGCATGCGCTCTGTGTGCTGTTCCAAATGCATCATTGACATATACATCACCATGTTTTGCCAATAATTCCGCGAAACTTTCGGTTCCTGCTGTTTCTTGTTTATAGAATCGTAAATTTCCTAACAACAACACTTCCCCTGCCGGCAAGTTAGCACTCATTTCAAAGGCTTTTTCTCCAATACAATCATCTGTAAATCCAACCGGTCTTCCCAATAATTCAGATACTTTTCCTACGATGTGTCTCAAAGAATATTTATCTTCAAAACCATCTTTCGGTCGACCTAGGTGCGACATCAATACAACACTTCCTCCTTTGTCTAAAATATATTTAATGGTTGGAATTGCTGCCCTGATTCTTGTATCATCTGTTACTTCCAATGTTTCTTTGTCTAGTGGAACATTGAAATCAACTCGAATCAATGCGCGTTTACCCGCGAAGTCATATGTATGTATATCAGCCATTTTTGAGAATTTTTTGCAAAGATAGTTAATTTGATGGTTGATTTTGAATGTTTAATTTTTGAATAATCACACCTAATCTGTATGACTCCTCTATGAAACTAAAAATTAGATCAAATCTGGAAAATAAAACTCTGTGTATTCTGTGAATAAACTCTGCGAAACTCTGTGGTTAAATAATTAACTTAGCCAAAAAGAAATAAAACTAAATATGCTAAACTTCGAATATAAAAATCCAACAAAAATAATTTTTGGTAAAGACACCATTGGTAAATTAGCTACGGAAATTCCTGCAACAGAAAAAATATTATTGCTCTACGGTGGAGGAAGTATTTTCAAAAACGGGATTTACGAACAAGTAAAAACCGCCCTCTCTTCTCATAATTTGATTGAATTTGGCGGAATTCCACCAAATCCTGAGTATGAAGTGTTGATGAAAGCTTTGGAAATTATCAAATCAGAAAAGATTACTTACCTACTTGCAGTCGGCGGTGGATCTGTTATTGACGGAACAAAATTTCTCTCTGCAGCAGCCCTTTACAAAGGAGAAAATCCATGGGAAATTTTGACAAAAAGCATTCGTACAGATGTGGGAATGCCATTTGGAACTGTTCTTACTTTGCCTGCAACTGGTTCTGAAATGAATTCAGGAGCAGTCATTACAAAAGCTGAAACACACGAAAAATTCGGCATGGGCGGACCGGGTTTGTTTCCCCAGTTTTCAATCCTAGATCCTCAAGTGATTCATTCCATTCCACCTCATCAACTGGCAAATGGAATCACGGATGCTTTCACACATGTGCTTGAACAATACATGACGTATCCCACACAAGCATTTCTTCAGGACCGTTTCTCAGAAAGTATTTTACAAACCCTGATCGAAGTTGCTCCAATGATCATGGAAAATCCTTTTTACCACGAAGCAGCTTCGAATTTTATGTGGTGTTGTACGATGGCTTTAAACGGATTAATTCAAAAAGGTGTTCCTACCGATTGGGCTATTCACGCTATCGGACATGAATTAACAGCTTTATATGGAATTGATCATGCCCGAACATTGGCAATTATTGCTCCAAGTCACTATCGCTATAATTTCGAAACGAAGAAGAAAAAACTGGCTCAGTTTGCAGAACGCGTTTTTGGCATTACAACCGGATCTACTGAAGAAAAAGCAAACGCTGGGATTGATAAAATGGAGGCGTTTTTTCATTCTTTGAATATCAATACCCGCCTTTCAGAATACGTGGAGGTATATGACGGAACAGCAGAAAAAATTGCAAAACGTTTCACGGATCGTGGCTGGCTGGGATTAGGAGAATATAAAACGTTGTCCCCTTCAGATGTGGAGAAAATTGTAAAAATGAGCTACTAATTCAATATTTGATTAAAAAATTTATAATCAGTGTCAGATAACCGTCAGATATTTACCTTGAAGCAAGTGGCTTCTTCTATTAAAAAAACGATAGAAGAACGCTACCATCAGACCTATTGGGTAAAGGCGGAAATGCATAAGCTGAATTTATATCCTAGCGGACATTGTTTTCCTGAATTGCTTCAAAAAGAAGATGGGAAAATTGTTGCTCAAATGAACGGATCTATCTGGAATCATAATTACCAGCGGATCAACAAGCGTTTTGTAGAAGTGGTTAAAGAACCCTTGCGGGAAGATTCTACGCTTCTGATGCAGGTAAAAATTGCTTTTCATGAAACGTATGGATTGAGTCTCCAAATTTTAGACATCGATCCGAATTATGCTTTGGGTGAATTGCAGCGGGAACGTCAGGAAACATTATTACGCCTGCAAAAGGAAAATTTATTGAATTTAAATCAGAGTCTACCCTTCCCGCTTTTACCAAAACGAATTGCATTGATTTCGGCAGATACCAGCAAGGGACTTTCTGATTTCCGCAAAGTAATCGATAAAAATCCCTGGGGATATTCCTTCTTTACATTTCTATTTCAAGCCTATCTTCAAGGAGATATCGCAGTGACTTCCATTCAGGAACAATTGAAAAAAATTGAAAAAGTCAAACATCATTTCGATGTGGTGGTTATTGTTCGCGGTGGAGGCGGTGAAGTTGGTTTGTCGTGCTACAATAATTATGAATTATGTAAAGCCATTGCTACATTTCCTCTACCAGTATTGACGGGAATTGGTCACTCCACCAATTTTACGGTTGCGGAATTAGTTGCTTATAGAAATGCGATTACTCCAACCGAATTGGGTGATTTTTTACTCCAGGCTTTTCATGATTTTTCTGTTCCGGTGAAAGACGCCATTAAAACTATTCGAACTTATTCCAGGAATAGATTGGACTACTCCAACAAAAGTTTGGATGCTGAAATCAAGCTTTTCAAAAACGTAACTTTTCAACGCTTTAGTGAAACTAAAAACAAGCTTTTCAATTCTAGCTCTTCTGTAAAAAACAACACAAAATTTTATCTACAGAAAGAAGGTGTAACACTTAATAATTCGCAGGATTTAATTAAAAGAGGCGTAAAAGAGTTGTTTTTGGACCAAAGCAGAAAACTGATATCGAGTTCGGAAACGATAGGAAAAGAAGTGTTATTTGAATTGAAAACCAAAAAAAACAAACTCAAAAAAACACTTGAATTTCTTCCGAAACTGATCAACAATTCGCTCCAATCTCAAAAAAATTCTATTCAACAATTGGAACAATCTGTTCGACTAATGGACCCGATTCAAGTTCTGAAAAGAGGTTATTCTATTACGACAATTAATGGAAAAACATTGACCGAAAAAAACAAGATTGAAAAAGGAATAACTATTTTTACAAAAACATACTTTGGAGAAATTGAAAGTGAAATCACAAATTTTAAGATTCAAGACTGAAAGATACAAGACCGCTACGCTCAAAGACTGATGACCGGGCGATAACTAAGTCTTAATATCTTGAATCTTATAGTCTTTAAGTCTAAAAAATGGAAAAGGAAATAAACTACACAGCAGCATTTGAAGAGTTACAACAAATTGTAAATGATATTGAGGAGGGAGAAATTTCTGTGGATGAATTATCCATTAAAGTAAAAAGAGCTGCTGAATTGATTAAAAT
>CAIUKX010000143.1 GCA_903899795.1 uncultured Flavobacteriales bacterium | reverse complement strand
TGTATTATTCGAAAAAGATAATTTGCAATATACTTTGGGAGAAGTTTTAGCGAAGGTGGACCGAACACAGGTTCGCATTGCTGAAACTGAAAAGTATCCTCATGTTACTTTCTTTTTTAATGGAGGAAGAGAAGAACCTTTTCTTTTGGAAAGCAGAATTATGGTCAATTCACCCAAAGTTCCCACTTACGACTTAAAACCGGAAATGAGTGCTGTTGAGGTAAAAGACAAAATTATTGAGTGTATTGAAAAAGAACAACCAAACTTTATTTGTTTAAACTTTGCAAATCCTGATATGGTGGGACATACAGGTGTGTACGATGCAATTGTCAAAGCTGTTGAAACCGTGGATAGTTGCTTAAAAGAAGTGGTAGAAACCGGCTTGAAATACGAGTATGAATTTTTAATCATTGCCGATCATGGAAATGCGGATTACGTAATCAATCCCGATGGAACTCCGAACACCGCACATTCATTGAATCCAGTACCAGTCATATTGGTTAGTAATCAAAAAGGTTTGACGTTACACGATGGTATTTTGGCGGATGTTGCACCGACGATATTAAGACGACTTGGAATTTCGACTCCAATGGAAATGACAGGAACATCTCTACTAAGTTAATGTTAAATTTTGAATGTTTAATTTTGAATAATTCAACATTCAAATTAATAGTACTCGTATCCCTGAAAGCGCACGATGATGATGAAATTGGTACTTACTTCTCGTGTTAAAACGGAGGATAGTAGCTTGGTCTCTGCGTTGTAAATAATTTGAATATCGGTTACAAAAACACCGTTTTTATAGATGTGTTTTTCTGTTAGATTCCCAAGTTCATCGTATTTGAACAACCATTCTTCAGCGAATTTCCCATCCACATTTGCTTTTGTACGAATCGCTGAAATGAGTCCTTTTTTGTTGTACTCATAGACACACTTTACTTTTCCGGAAGTCATTTTTAAATGTTCTTCAGTTTCCAGTAGGTAACCGTCCGCATTGTAACGATTCATGACTTCCATGTAAGGAAGGTTATAACTATTGTAAACTGTCTTTTTTTGTTGAAGGGGAAATGTATCGTATTTCATAGTTTCCCGATTGATGAGCAGGCTACGTTCGAGATGCCCATATTTATCGATAAGATCTCGTCTGGATTCTTCAACCACAACATGATTCATGCTATCTCTCTCATAAACAATTGTTCCATAACCACTGGCATCTTTTTTTCGATGGAGTATCAGATAATTTTTTGGAGAATATTGATAGATATTTTGTGCGGTGTCTCTTATTCCATCTTCTTCTTTTGTCTCAAAAGTGGAGGTAAGTAAACCCAAAGGATTGAATTCATAAATAGTCGTAAACTCAGTCTTCCGCATGATATCACCGGCCTTTTTATAGGTAATTTCTCCCTTGATATTTTTGATTTTATTATTCTTGATAAACGTTTGATTGAAAAAGGGTTGATCAGTGAATGCCAAGCCACGCTTATTATCTAGAATTTGTGAATTCAAGAAAGAAGGTAAGAAACAAAAAAGCAGTACGATTTTTTTCACAGCACAAAAATAGTTGTTTTTTTTAATGAATTACATTCTTACTATCGTTTGAAACTTAGGAAGCGAATTTCTTCTTTGAGATTCGTCATTGCGTCAGCTAATTTGAAAATAGGGATGTACCTTCCTCCTCCTAGTTCAGCGACTTGTTGCATGGCAATTTTATCTTTTTCGCTGTTAAGAATTCCAACGACTGACATATTGATTCCTTTCTTTTTGTATTTTTTGATATAACGTTGGTAGTCAGTTGAGTTTTTGTTGAAAGCTCCGTCTGTAATGATGATAATCTGGTTGGTTCCGTTCGGAATATAGCTTTTCAAGGTTTGTTGGTAACCCAGTTTAATTCCTGCACCACCCGCTGTTAATCCACCAGCGCGTAAATCGGAAACCATTTTTTTGATTTCTTCTTTATTTGCCCCAGAAGTTGGAGGTAATAATACATTGGTTTCAGTAGAATAGGTGACCAAAGAGATGACATCCTCTTTTCTAAGCATATCCGTCAATTGATACAATGAAAACTTCATTAATTCCATTTTTTCTCCAACACGCATGGATGCAGAAATATCCAAAACAAAAGTGACATTGATGGGTTTGAAATATGCTGCATCGAAATTGTTCTTGTCGAGTTCATTTAATTTCTTTGGGACAGCTGTATCTATAATTTGTACTTCAGAAGCTGTTTCTTTGGCAAGTTCAGTTTCCAATTTATCTTCCAGTTGTTGGGTTGTAGATTCGGGATTCTTAACAGGGTCCACCGTAGCAACCGGATCTTTAACAACTGGTGTTGGAGGTTTGGATGCAATAGTTTGCTGTTCCAGTTCAAGGATAACGACATTTCGTTGAGCATTTACATAACTTCCAAGTTCTGTTGGGTTATAACCGTCATGGGAAGCATAAAAATAGGTAAATCCAAGTGGTGTTTTTTGCTTGACTTCTCCTTTTTTATCAGTAGAATAGATTCCTGTTGGACGACCATTTTGAAGTATGGTAACGGATGATTGTGACAATAATTT
>CAIUKX010000142.1 GCA_903899795.1 uncultured Flavobacteriales bacterium | reverse complement strand
TCTTATTTAAATGAATTTTGCTATAAGCTTAATCGAAGATATTTTGGAGGAAAACTCTTTGACAGGCTAGTTATTGCGACTATTGGAAATTAGTGGTAAACTTGCGATGACTCAATTTGAAAAATAAATAGAAAGAAAAATTTCATTTACATCATAAAATAATATGTTATGAAAAGAAAGAAAAATATATCCTTGAGTTTGTTATTAGCTATTGGTTGCTACATATTTTTTTCGATGAACGGAAATGGGCAGACTACAGAAGAAGTAGAACATCGTAAATACTGGTACTATAAATCACGGTTTAATAATGATTTTGTTAAAGTCGGCTTAAATCAGGGGGAATCAATTCCATTTGGAGAGAGGGGGTATGGTACTGTAGTAATTGATTCAAGAAATACTATTCCAAGTTATTCAAATATGATGTTTGCAGGTGATGAAGGGTCTTCAATTGGACTTTATTTGGCAGTTTTGGCAACAGAATATAGATTATTGAGAGATGCTGGAAAAGATTTATCAATTGTGAAACATGAAATTTTTTGTGCTTTGAATTCGATAAATAGAATTGATTATTTTTTTGAAGCGACAGTGTGGAACAATCCAAAGCCTTTGAATGGTTGCATTTCACGAGGTGATATTCCGGATAATTTTCTACAATCAAAACAAAATTACGATCATTTCAATTATTATAATACATGGGATGGATCAACCCCGGTGGGACCAACATGGACTCCTAGTACAATTGGGACAGATAGAGGATTTAATAATGGACCTCTCCATTCAGGGCAGTACTTTCTCCAATCTACTTATAGTTATTTACAAACAGGGCATCATGTATCAACAAATAGTGGACATAGCTGGCGTGTTTTTGATAAATATGATATGGCAGCCAGTCAAGATCATTATATAACCTTATTATTAGGATTATCGATGATTAAAGAATTGGTTGATGCGGGAGATTCGGATAATGGGGCAAGTTTTCCATTCGAACAGACTTCGGTTACAGATCTTCGTCAAGAAGCAAAAAATATTAGTGGCCGAATTATGGGGTATATTACCCAAAATCCATGGAGATTGTTGCATCCTGATGGTACTCCAATAAGTGATGACTCTGGAGGGAATTGTTGGGCCTATGCCTGGGCTTTTGCTGAAGTAGGTGGTTTCGCTACTGATAATTATTTTCCAGAATATTTGGGGTTTGGAATTTCTCCAGCATTAGGGCCACAATCAACTCTTTATCATGATTTTTATTCAAGCTGGTCAGGTATAGGTTTTAGTATTTTTCAAGCTGCAGGAAAAGCAATTGGTACAACGAAAGATATTGCTGTTCAATTGGCTGAATTATCTGCTACAGGTAATCCCTTATTTACGAGTACTGGTGGTTATTTTGCAACCCAGATTTCTCACTTTCTACAAACAATATTACCGTGGTGGAATATTGGAAATGCCTTGGGAGCGATTATTCAAGATGTTGTTAGTATAGTTAGTGTTTGGGTACCTCAAACGTGGGATAATACAACAAATTATGATATGTTTACGAATGTAAACCATTGGCAGATTCCATGGCTAATGTATGCACGATCTATAATGCATGGTCATACAGATTATAATTTTGAAAACGGGTTACAATATGGTATAAGTCCAGATTTTATTATGCCATCTGCACCATGTGAAGGCCCATGGAATTTTTCAAATAAAAATATTCCACAGGCGTATTATGCTTCATATCCTTGGTCTTCAAATGATCGTTTAGAACATCCGGATAGATTAGGATCAAACACTGATTTTCCAGGTGAATATCCAGGGTTAGATTACATGCTATACCACAATTTATATTATTTGTACCATAATAGAAAGGGAGATATTGGATCCTATTCAGCAGAAGATTTAAGTACACGACAAATTTCTTATTCTTTTCCAAATGGTACAATTGGTGCAGTAGCAAATCATGCAACAATAGGAGGTTTTGAATATATCAAAGCAAATAATATTGTCAATAATAATGCTGATGTTTCCTATCGAGCTGGTAAAAATATTGAATTAAAACCAGGTTTTTCAGCTGTTAACGGAGCATATTTCCAAGCATATATTTTACCTTATACTGGGTGTGATATGACGAATAATAATAATTTCAGGATGGATCAGGTTTCTCCAGGTTATGATACAGATAATGGAGAGTTTGAACTTGCATTGCATCATATTGATTATCCTACAACGGCGGCTAAACAAAAAAACAACCAATATAAAGACTCTCATACACTTCCATGGGGAAATTCAGATATTTCACCTAGTATGGGATCACTGACAGTGAATTCTGAAATTAGCGTAGTTGTATATCCGAATCCTTCAAATGGAAAATTTACTATAATCATTCCATGGACTGAAAGAGCTGAAGAATATATTGTTTCAGTGTATGATCTGAAAGGTGTACTTGTTTATAATAAGAAAATTGAGGATCTATCAAGTGATCTTCAATTGGATTTATCAGAGTTACTGACAGGATCTTATATAATTAAGATACTAACTGTAAATGGTCGACAAGCCTTGTCTAAAATTAATAATAGTAAATGAATCATTAATTCTTTTTAATATGATAAATAATATAATAAGGATTCTTTGTTTTTTGACTTTGTGGCAATCAAATATTTTATTTGCACAAACAAACAATTATCCAAGCGATACCGATGGAGATTTAATTGCTATGCATGCAAAAATGAAATTAGTAGGAAATAATGTATATACAAATTATGCTGCATCAGGAAGTTTATATGCTCAAACAGGAAATAATACAACAGGTGGAAATTTATTTGATTTAAGTTTAAATAATAAACCATTTTTGTATACAGTGATTGATAATCGTTATAAATTAACGGATCCTACCGTATTACAAAATTCTCCGTTGATATGGAGTTTTACTGATCCAACATCGCAGGCAGTTACAACATTTACGATGGGTAAATCCTTAGTTAATATTGATAATTTGAACTTAAATTTGGTTGATACAAATATCTCCAAGACAGTCAATTTCACCTTTCCACATGGGGAGATCAGTGCAGACTCAATCGTTTATTATTTGACTGTAGGAGGCATCAAAATTAGTAAAAAAGCTACTGGTTTTGCTTCCTCAGTGACTTTTTCCCCATCAGAATTAGCTACTTTACCTCAAGGGACAGATGCTATTTTTATGATGTTGATTTACAATGTTACGGCTTCAACAATTAATAATCGTAAATACTATTTTCAAAATGTTTCGATGGCGACAGTTTCTCCATTGGTGATTAATTAACAATTCCTTTGTAATACCTCGATACTTGTCTCGATGTTGTTTATAATGATTAAATTGAGAAGGCTATTCACTTATTGAGTAGCCTTTTTTGTATATAATTTTTTGGTCAGATTCATACACTTATAATCATCTTACTCAATATATAAAACAGACTTAATTCTGTTAACCACTCATTCAAACTTAATGATCTTTTTGAGTAATCAAACGTTATTAAGTCTTGGATCTTTTTTATTTAATATTAAATCAATCAAGGCAATATTACTTCCGAATGGTCATAATTATCCGGTTCAATGTGAATTAAAACATGTCCCAATTCTGGAATTTCACTGCGTAGTTTATCTTCTAGTAAATGCGCTAATTCATGACCTCTCTTTACCGAAATTTCTCCGTTAACGATGGCATGCAGTTCAATGTGGTAACGCATTCCTGCCTTTCTAACAAAACATTTTTCGGTATCTAAAATTCCGTCTGAGTGTAAAGAAACTTTTCGAATGGTTTCGATCAAATCATCGTATAAATGTTCGTCCATAATTTCACCTAGAGCAGGACGGAAAATTAGAAAACTGTTGTACAAGATAAATCCGGAAGCAAATAAAGCAGCCCAATCATCCGCTGATTCATAACCTTTGCCACCGATTAAAGCGATTGAGATTCCTATAAATGCTGCAATAGAAGTAATCGCATCGCTTCTATGGTGCCATGCATCTGCTTTCAAAGAAGAGCTATTCGTTTCTTTACTTTTCTTAATGACAATTTGAAAAGAAATTTCTTTCCAGATGATGA
>CAIUKX010000141.1 GCA_903899795.1 uncultured Flavobacteriales bacterium | reverse complement strand
GCCAGTGCAGGAAATCATGCCCAGGGTGTTGCGTATTCGTGTAATTTACTGAAAGTGAAAGGAACGATTTTCATGCCTGTCACCACTCCGAAACAAAAGATCAAGCAAGTACAGGTCTTCGGTAAGGAATGGGTGGAAGTGGTTCTTGTGGGTGACACCTTCGACGATGCTTTCAACGAATCGATGAAATTTTCGAAAGAGAAAAATCAGGTGTTTGTGCATCCTTTCGACGATGAAATGGTCATAGCCGGACAAGGAACTGTTGCTTTGGAAGTGTTGGAAGATCATCCAGACACGATTGATTACATCTTTGTTCCCATTGGTGGAGGTGGTTTGGCTTCGGGTGTTTGTACGGTTTTCAAAGCTTTGAGTCCGAATACGAAAATCATTGGTGTGGAACCGGCAGGAGCGAGTTCCATGAAAGTCTCCATCGAAAACGGAGTCAACACTACTTTAGAGAAAATCGACAAGTTTGTGGACGGTGCCGCTGTAAAGCGTGTGGGTGACTTAACTTTCAACATCTGTAAAGACAAACTGGATGAAGTACTTTCCGTTCCCGAAGGTCAGGTTTGCAGTACGATCTTAACCTTATACAACGAAGAAGCGATTGTTGTTGAACCAGCAGGTGCCCTGACCATAGCCGCTTTGAATCTGTATCAGGAACAAATCAAAGGAAAGACAGTGGTTTGTGTCGTCAGCGGAAGCAATAACGATATCATGCGTACAGAGGAAATCAAGGAGCGCGCTTTATTTTTTGAAGGATTGAAACATTATTTCCTCATCCAGTTCCCGCAGCGACCGGGAGCATTACGTACCTTCGTGAGCGACGTACTCGGACCCGATGATGACATCACCTATTTCCAATTCTCAAAGAAAAACAACCGTGAAAGCGGTCCTGCTGTCGTAGGGATCGAATTAAAACGAAAAGAAGATTTTGATTTGCTTTGTAATCGCCTTTCAAGTCTTAACTTTGCTTACGATTATTTGAATGATAATCAAGCATTGTATTCGCAATTGATAGGTTGAGGCTAAGGTTGAGGTCTAGTGATGGGATCTTAAAAAATCGTAATAAAAATGGTAGAAAAAATAACAATTTACCACAACAACATGTGTTCCAAGAGTCGTGAAGCGATGTGTTTATTGGAAGATGAAGGTGCTGAAATTGAAGTGGTCGAATACTTGAAAAACACGCCCGGAAAACGAGAATTGAAAAACCTGCTGAAAAAACTCGGCATCAAAGCACATGACCTCATGCGCAAAAGCGAAGAGGAATATACGCTTCATGTGAAAGGAAAAACACTGACTGAAACTGAACTTGTAGCGTTAATGGTCAAATACCCGAAATTGATTGAGCGCCCTATTATCATCAAAGGTGACAAGGCGATTATCGGGAGACCTGCCACTTTGATTGTTGATTTTATCGGGTAATTTTATCGTTCCTTTCTATTTTTACAGTAAATATGGACGACAAACTCTTAAAGCATTTTTCTAAAATACATGCGCTTACGGATGAAGAAATAAGTGCTATCGATGAAACGATGTCTTCAAAACAGTATAAAAAAGGTACCGTTTTATTGAAAGAAGGACAAACTTCAACGGAAGCCTATTTTGTTTTAGAAGGAGTGATCCGCCAATACTATATAATTGACGGAGAAGAAAAAACGACGGACTTCTTTTCCGATGAACAATGGGTGGTTTCTTTAAACAGTATTCATGTAAACAGTCCTTCTACGCATTACCTGGAGTGTTGTACAGATTGTATTGTTCTCGTTGGAAATAGCGAAAAGGGCGAAGAATTGTTTACAAAATATCCCAACCTCGGGCTCATTTCAAGAAAATTAATGGAAAATGTATTTGCCGAACAACAAGCAAAAATAGAAGCATTCACCATCAATACTCCGCTCATTCGCTACCAAAATTTATTGAAATCAAGACCGGATTTATTCCAACGCATCCCGCAATATCAAATCGCAAGTTATATTGGTGTAACAGCTGAATCACTGAGCAGAATCCGAAAACGCCTGGTAACAAAATCAAAAAAATAGGAACTTCGTCACCACTATCTATTTCTTATCTTAAGTCAATGAAAAACGCTGTTGGCTTGCTCTAATTTTGCTCTCATAAAATTTAATGTATGAGCAAAATTAAGAACATCCGATCATTCAGTTTAACCATTATCATTGCAGCAACTCTCTTCTCATCCTGTACCATCCAAAAACGACGATATACAAGGGACTATCATGTGAATATATCCCTGCATAAACCTTCCTCGGGTCACTTGGCATTTACAGATACCGTACAACAAATTTCGATTGATGAACCACTAGCCGGAATTGACCCAATCAATTTTCTAGAACCTAAAAAAATGGACAGTTTAATTTTCTGTGATACCACAGAAACGATCCATGAGACAAAATTGCACACTGACCAACTGACTATTTCTAAGGATAATACAACTCAAATAATTACGACTACTAATGCATTAAAAACCAATTCAAAGATGAACACGAAAAACACTAACAACAGCAATTCGAAACGCAACCTGGCTGTCCTCATAGGTATTGCACTTTTACTCATGGCAATTCTCGCTGCATTTTCAGCAACGGCAATCAGTGGAATGTTTGTACTAGGAAATTCTTCTTTGACTGCCCTGAATGTCGTCAACCACTTCAGCAATTTTACAGCAGCGATCATGGCCTGGTTCGGGATTCTTTTGCTGGATATATTCGTTTCCGTTGGAATTTACAAGTACTACAAGAAAGAACATCCAAAGCAAGCATCGATTACTGGTTTTCTAAGACTGATCTATTCACTCTTTTTAGGCTTTTCAATTTTTCAACTGCTGAAAGTAACTGTTGCAACTCCCGCCCTATCCATCTATTCTGCCCTCAATACTTTTAACCGTATTTGGAGTTGGGGACTAATTGCTTTTGGTTTACACCTCATCGCTTTGGGTATTTTATTCAACAACGAAGGAGGAAAAAAATGGGTCAACTATACTATCAAAACGCTTTTAATGCTCGCAGGATTGGGATATATCATCATCAATGTTGGAATTTTAATGAGCCCTAATCCAATCGCTTTTAAGGCTTTGCTTCAATCAATATTTCTTATTCCGATGATTTTCGGAGAAGTATTTTTTGCGCTTTGGATGTTGGTAAAAGGCGGGAAGAAATTGCAGAATACCGCGAAAAAAAATGCGTAGTTATACTTGATTCGGTCGTACTTATCGCTTAATCAAATTTTCCTCAAATAATCATTACATTCGCCTAATACAAAGATCTGTTGTATAATTACGCACCTATCCCTATTGTGGATTATTTGCGGTATAGTTCTTTGAGATATAGTAAATAGAACCCTCGATAAATACACATTCATCGAGGGATATAACTTCACAATTATATGTTATTAGTTTTTCTTCCTGCAATTGCG
>CAIUKX010000140.1 GCA_903899795.1 uncultured Flavobacteriales bacterium | reverse complement strand
GTTCAGTGCTGAAGGGTATAATGGTGATGTGATCAAAGGTCAAGGATTTTTACAACTCGTAAGCAGTAAATAGATATCTATTAATGAGATACATTCATGTGTTAAGCCACGTGAATGTATCTCATTACTTTAAAGCAAATGTTTGTAAATAATAATTTCGCATTTGCATTACGTTCAATGTGGTAGTGTGCTTCATTGAATGTTTCCATAAAGTCAAACACATTATTTCCTGTAATAAATTTTGCGAAGTTCTTCAGGAATTGATTTTCTTCCTCCGATACTTTCGTCAATTGATCTTGTGTATAATTCTTCAACATACTTTGACGAAACATGTGTAGAGCGTATCGAATAAATATTTTTTGTTTTTCTTTGGTTAATGTTGCTGCACTTTCAGCCCAATCCATCATCGGAACAACATCTTTCTTATAACAAACGCGCATGAGTTGTATGAATAATTCTCTGTTTTCATCTTGTTCATGAGAGTCTCCTAACATTTCCAAAGCTTCAATTAAATCACCGTCAACCCTAGAAGCCAGACTTTGCGCAGCGTTAGAAGATAGTTGATAGACATTTTTTAAATATTCACTCATGTCGTCCAATCCAATTCTGGGTACTTTGACCAATTGAGTTCTTGAAATAATAGTTTGAAGAATATACTCGTGCGATTCACTGATTAATAGAAATAGCGTTTTTGCCGGTGGTTCTTCCAATATCTTAAGTAATTTATTGGCACAAGTTGCGTTCATATCTTCAGCCATCCATATGACCATAACTTTATAGCCACCTTCGTATGATTTTAGATTTAATTTTTTGATAATCTCCTGACTCTCTTCAGTACCAATAATTGGTTTTCTTCCTTTTTCATCGATCCTTTTCAGCCAATCATTCAAATTAAAATAGGACTTTTCTTTTATTTGAGCACGCCAGTCTGACAGAAATGCATCCGATTTTTTTTCAATGGCTTGTACCACAGGAAATGAAAAGTGTAAATCCGGATGTTGTAACTCTGTTACTTTTCGGCATGAAGGGCAAACACCACAACTGTCCTGCTCATTTTTATCCTCGCAAAAAAGAAATTGAACAAATGCCAGAGCCAAAGGTAAAGTTCCATAACCAGATTTACCAAGAAACAATTGTGCGTGACTAACCTTATCCGTCAGAATTTCACGTATAAGATGAGATTTTAATTCTCCTTGTCCAACTACATCTTTGAATTGCATGATGTAAAATTAATGATAATCTAGGCAATTAGCATCACTATAGAACTTCTTTCTGTCTTCCTTTACAATGAAAGTATTACTTATATCTTAAGCGTTCTTGTTGGTTTGAAATTTAACTTTGAATTGAGTCATTTTATTAGGTATTGAAAATACTGAAATTTTCCCTTTGTGCAGATCAATAATGCTTTTTACAATGGATAATCCAATACCAAATCCTTTAACATTTGAAGTTTTTTGACTTCTATAAAATGGCATGAACAAATTAGTATATTCTTCTTCTCCAATTCCAATACCATCGTTTTCAAAAAGTATTAAGATACGGTCTTTTTCAATGGATAAGCTGATATTGATTTTATCATTGGATGAAAATTTACAACCATTATCAATGAGGTTGACAATGCATGTTTTCAATAAAGCTTCATTTCCATTCAGGAATAAGCTTTGATCATTTTCAGGTAAATTGTCAATTTGAAAGTGTACTATGGAATTTGGGTTTGATTTTCTTTCTTTCCTTGCATCCCAAATTATTTCATCAAGTCTGACTTTTTTAAATCCCTTATTATCTTGACTTTCATTATATTTTGAGAGATTGATGATTTGATTTGAGATAATATTTAATTTTTTTATTTCTTCTAATACAGAACTAAGCGTTTCCCTATATTCTTCATCTGAACGTTTTTTTAGTAGAATCACTTCTATTTGTGATGTAATTGTTGACAATGGGTTCATCAATTCATGAGAAATATTGGCAATAAATGCTTTTTGAATACTGAAAACCTTTTCAATCCGAT
>CAIUKX010000139.1 GCA_903899795.1 uncultured Flavobacteriales bacterium | reverse complement strand
TCCAAATAAATCTTTATTTGGTAGTTCATCTTCTTCGACTACTGCTACGACGGCAAAGCCAAGTTTTGGTTTTTTGAATTTAGATTAATGAGATTTATTACATTAAATAGATAATACTGTACGACGATTGCTATTCTTCTTAACAAAACCAGTTTCAATGGTTTCTGGAACTTTCCGTTTAAAAAAGATAGATATTTAAGTCTTGTTGATTTTTCTTTCTCCTCCCCTTCTAAAAAAAAGAAAGTTTGAATTTACGCCAGTTTCCAAAGCTATTTTACATAACGCAATTCCATTATAATGGCAAATTGATTTATATTGTACAATGGTACATTGTCAGTTACTTTACAGATGACTACAGCTGATTTTCCACAAATAAATTATTAGAATATCATTAGAATAGTATTTGAAGACTGTTCAAATGGGCGGTCTTTTTTGTTATAGGAATATGATAAAGTCTTTCATGAATTTTAGTCAACTCTCTGTTATTCAAATAATTTATCTTAATACAATTTCAAACACAAAATCAATAATCACCCTCTATCTTTATTAAGATTAATTCCAGATACCCTTTTTAAGGTATTGCATGTATAGATAATCTGAACTTAATTTGCGGTACTCTAAAATGATCGAATGAGAATTGATGAAATAATTCAAGCAACATTTAGCACATCACAACATAAGGCTTTTGTAAATCTCAGATATACTTCAAATTATCTGAACAATCGTCAAAACTCTTTTTTAGCAGAGTTTGAATTATCAGCTATCCAGTACAATATACTTTTAATCATAAAGGATAGCGGTAAGACTATGAATATGAATCAAATCAAAAAGAAAATGATTCAAATGCCTAACAATCTTACCCGAACAATGGATAAACTCTTGGATAAAAAACTAATTACCCGATCTTTTAGTAAAACAGACCGCCGTGAGATTTTGGTTGAAATCACAAAAAAGGGAATGCAATTATTGGATTCCATTTCCAGTAAATTTGACGAATCTGCGTTATTGATCCCGGAAAATCTTACTCATGAAGAAGCTGAACAACTCTCACATTTATTAGATAAAGTAAGACTAGGTCTATCAAAATAAAAAAGGAGATAGTAAAAACTATCTCCCATCTAACGTTGTGTTATCTAACGTAACAAAAACAAAACTTATAGCCAACTACTAGATCAATCATAAGTTCGACACAAAGTAAAGCCCAATTTTAGATTTTTTCAATACCTCGAATCCGGTATAATTACAGTACAACCTATTTAACATAATGTATCATCCTTTAAGGATATAAAAATATTTACTTTAATTTCCCCAAGTAATAATGAAAAAAATGGCTTTTCCAGAAATTAGATAATTGTACCTCGCTATTATCAACAAAGTTGTATATTTGTTACGTTCACAATTACTGCAACATGTCTCGTAACAAATACACGTCTGTTTTTCTATTGACCACACTCCTACTTGGACTTGGATCCTGTAACATAAATAATCAAGAGCAATTTGAGTTACCGGAAAATGTAACATTAAAAAACGGACAATTTTTTGATCCAATTAATGCAGATCAAATTTTAGGAAATCCAAACCGAACTGGGTCAATTTGGTCGGATTCATTGATGCAGCTTTGTGAAATCAAAAACATCACCATACAATCCAAAGATCAAAAAGAAGGTGATCAAATCGATCAAGAGTTTGTTTATGAACTAAATAAATACGGCAAAACCGCAAAATTCAAATACTTTGAATACAGTAAATCAGATAAACCATTATCAAAATCAAATTTCTATTATTCAAAACACAAATATTTAGATTCGATAGAAGCAGTTCGTTTTTACGGCATCGACTCGCACAACAAACTTAGAATTCATACTGAAAATGAACAGCAACATCTAATCTACGATAAGGGAAAAGGCAAGCAAGACGAAATCATTCATTATTTCAAAAATAAAAAATTGAAAATGACTGTAAAAAAAATTGGAGATGTAATTACACACATCAGCTATTATGTACCTGTTAATACACCCGTTAGCGTATTAAAGAAAATGTCCCAGGAAATTAGCAGTGAAAATTCAAAGATAGAATTGGCTGAAAAAGATGTTACATACCTGAGATCAGGACTGCCACTTGTGAGTTATATGATCAATACCGATTGGGCTGAATTGGATAAAATTCACGAATGGAACTACGATCAAAATAATAATTTGATTCAATACAAAGAATGGATCAATAAAGCATTAATAAAAGACACCAAGTTCAATTATTCCACAGAAAATGTGCTTCTGTCATTCACAATTGATAGTCAAATTTATTCGGTCAACTTCAATTAATGTTTTCAAAAGAAGAAACGCGTGAACAGAATGTTCAATTTTGGAATGGCTTTCAAAAATTCATGTCGAAACAACGATCAGTGAATGGTCGAAAAATGAATTGGTTGAATTATCCGTCCGATGTCAAAAACATTTATGTCCGTTTGGAAGTGGACAATAAAGGTGCACGACTTTGCTTTGATATCCAACCGAAAGATGATTCTATCCGTTCCATATTGTGGGAGCAGATGACTGAATTAAAACAAGTCTTGGAAGATACAACCGTCCTTGCACCTGAATGGATTGAAAATTATTTGTACATGGGGAAATATATTTCAAGAATCGTGTGGAAAAACGAATCGTTAAATTTCTATAATTCGGACGATAGAGATGCAATCTACGATTACCTGAAAGAAAGATTGATTAAATTTGATCTCTTTTACCAGGAGTACAAAGAAATACTCATTTCATTGGCTCATTAATTCAGGTAAAAACCTATTTTTGTGTTATGAAAAAAATAATCTTTTCCATTTTTTTTGCGGGTTCAACCGTTTCTACTTTTTCTCAAGTTGAAATAATCAATGAAGACTTTCAATCAGGAATCCCCACTAATTGGACGATTGTAAACCACGACTCAAATACACCAGTCGATGCAGCATATACCAATGCATGGATCGCCACAACAGATCCTGCAAACAGTTTAGACACAGTTGCTTCATCTACTTCCTATTTCAATCCTATTGGAACTGCTAATCGGTGGTTGATCACTCCCCCCCTTTCATTGGGAGCATTTGGAAATTTTGTTTCCTGGAAAGCAAAATCACACGATGCATCATATCCCGATGATTATTTAGTTCTAGTTTCTACAACAGATAATCAAATAGCCAGTTTTCAAGACACCATCGGATATGTACAACAAGAAAATTTTGAATGGACATTCCGAAAAGTTAATTTAACTGAACAAGGCTATCTATCTCCAAATATATACATTGCCTTTGTCGATGTCGCTTACGATGGTTATCGGTTGTACATGGATTCAATTATCGTAACGAAAGAAGATCCAGTTTCTGTTCAAGAATTAAATCAAACTCAATTTGAAATTTTCCCAAATCCGGTTTCGTCACATTTGACAATTAAATCTCAATTTCCGATAACTGCAGTTCGGGTATATTCAACAACAGGGCAATTATTATTGGAAGAAAAAACAAGTGGAATCAATGTTTCAAACTTGACTGAAGGTGTTTATTACATCGAAGTAACAAGCAATGGATTCACCACCACCAAACAATTTATCAAAGAAAGATAAAACTTCTTTCAGAAAATCATTTTGTTGCCCATTATATCCTTGAAAACTTCCTTGGATATTGAGTCTTTCAATTCCGCTTTTACAGGTCCCCCCCAATTAGCCCCTTCGATCACTTCAACAGATTTATACTTGTAAGTTGTTCCGTCCCAAGAAAAAAGGCAATTATAAAATACATCTTCACCCTGATCTTTATCGACAAATCGTAACATCAAATCATCGAATTGGCTGGCCGTTTTTTTGACTCCGATCAAATTTGCTATAAAACCATTTACTTTAACCAATTCTCCTCGTTCTCTCATAAACACCAATATCCGACGCAATGGAAAATCATTTGTTTTTGCTTTAATAAGAAGAATAAAACCATTTTCAATGGCGATTTTTTCAGAGAAAGGAAATAATTCAAAAAAAAGAGGCGTACAAGATGGATGCATGTAATCCTCCGGTCCCTGATTTTTATCGGAACAAATTTTCAATTCCTTCAAAAGTTGCTCTTTAACAGGATTGTCAAACGTATTTTTATCAAAAAGTACTTCAACATTTTTTACTGTTTCCGCATCCGTTTTTTGCGTGATTGTTTCTTCATTTGATTCCTGTTCTGTATCTGAAGAACAAGCAAATAGTGAGAAGACTAAAAAAGTTACCAGAAAATATTTCATTATTAATTGTTTTAAAATCTATTAGTATAAGTAGTTCTCAAATCAATGTTACATACATTAAGATGGAAAAACAGATAAAGCCATCGAAAGTGATTGATTGAATTTTTGTAAATCAATTCCTGTATCTACAGCATGTTCTTTCATCCAATCCAGCATCAATTCAGTAGGCATATTTCCAGTTAAATCATCAGCAGCCATCGGACAACCACCAAATCCTTTGATCGCACCGTCGAAACGTCTGCACCCTGCATTGAAAGCGGCTTCCGTTACTATTTTAGCTCGGTCGGTAACTGTATGTAAATGAGCACCGAACTCTACTTCAGGCAAAGATGGAATCAAAGCCTTAAAAAGATAATCAATTGTTTCCGGAGTGGCCGATCCAATCGTGTCTGATAAAGCTTGAATTTTAATCCCAAATTTTGAATAAAGTACCTCACTCCATTTGATTACAATATCAGAATTCCATTCATCACCATACGGATTCCCAAATCCCATCGACAGATAAACCACCAATTGTTTATTGTGTTTCAAAGCTAAATTCTGGATCGCATCTACTTTAATTAATGACTCAGATATAGAAGAATTTGTATTTCGCTTCTGAAAGGTTTCAGAAACAGAAAATGGAAATCCTAAATAATTGATTTCTTCAAAATTACATGCATCAACTGCTCCCCTTTCGTTGGCAATAATCGCTAATAATTTTGTTACATTATTTAATTCTAATCCTTTTAAAACTTCGGCTGTGTCTCGTAGCTGAGGTATAGCCTGAGGAGAAACAAAACTTCCAAAATCGATCGTATCAAAATTGCATTTTAACAACGAATTGATATAATTTATTTTTACTTCAGTTGGTATAAAGTCATGCAATCCCTGCATAGCATCTCTCGGACATTCAATGATTTTTACAGTTTCCATATTGAATTACTATTTTCCAGCTTTTAAAATCGCCTTATTAATTTTCTTTATGATTGCTGGACCCTCATAAATAAATCCAGTGTACAATTGGATCAAGTCCGCACCGGCTTGTAATTTTTCCAGTGCATCTTCCGATGAGTGAATTCCTCCCACTCCAATAATCGGAAATGATTTGTTGGATTTTTCTGCCAAATAACGAATCACTTCTGTTGATCGGTCTTTAACCGGTTTACCTGACAATCCACCAGCTCCGATTGCTTCCACTTTTAAAGAATTGGTGATTAACTTCTCTCTTGATATTGTCGTATTTGTCGCAATGATTCCATCCAATTTTATTTCATCAACGATTTCAATGATATCGTCCAATTGTTCATTCGTTAAATCTGGCGCAATTTTCAATAAAATTGGTTTTGGCTTAGTTTTTAAAGCATTTTCATTTTTGATTTCCAAAAGCAATTGCTTCAAAGGCTCTTTTTCCTGAAGTTCACGCAGATTTGGCGTATTCGGCGAAGATACATTTACGACAAAATAGTCAACATAATCAAATAATTGATTAAAACATGCTACATAGTCAGCGTTTGCATTTTCATTGGGCGTAATTTTATTTTTACCGATATTTCCTCCAATAATGACCTTTGTTTTCTTCTTTTTCAAGTTCAGAATCGCAGCCTCTACGCCATCATTATTAAATCCCATCCGATTGATGATCGCTTCGTCTTCTTTCAAACGAAAAAGCCTAGGCTTATCGTTTCCCGGTTGCCCTTTAGGAGTTACTGTACCGATTTCTATGAACCCAAATCCACAATAACTTAAATCATTGAACATACTCGCATTTTTATCAAAACCAGCAGCTAATCCCACAGGATTACTGAAGGTAATTCCAAAAACCGTTCTTTCAAGTCTTCTATCCTCTATTATATACAACTTGGTCCATAGGAATTTCATTCCAGGAATTTTCAATAATAAATGCAATGATGAAGCTGTAAAATAGTGGACTTTCTCTGGGTCAAACAAAAAGAGTATAGACCGAATGATTTTGTACATAAAGAATATTTTTTACAAAGGTATAAATGCAAAACGAGGTGACAATTGCCACCTCGTTAAAATCATTAAAAATATTGTATTAGAATTTGTATTTTCCTTTCGTAAGCTTGAAATGCTTGTGAGTTTTCGTGTAATCACGGTACGTAATATTTCTTGTGACAACAACATGCACATAGTAGTACGAATCTTTTTGTGGATGCCCTCTTACTTGTCCGGCTGCGTACCCTTGTGTATTTCCAAAGCTTCTATCAGAAAGATCAGCTGCCATTTGTCCTTTTTGAGCAGCAAGTAACGTTTTATCATAATACACTCCGTGTACATCATCAATATAATCAGAGAACGTCTTCAAATACGTTGCTTCTAAACCAACTCTCCATTCTCTGCTGATTCCCACTCTAAAACCAATTCCCATTGGCACTACTGCCGTAAAAGGTAAATGTTTTCTCGTTCCTCCAAGCAATCCCTCACCTTCCGTACAAAGCGGACGTAAATTCACCCAATGTCCCTGGTATTTTGCCTGGCTAATAAAACCCATTGCGCCAATCCCACCAAACAAATAGATTTGCTCATTTCTATTTTTAAATCCTTTTAATCCTCTGATGTTATATCTCTTTCCAACTTTTTCCTTCAAGTAAAGCATGAATTCCAAACGCTGGGTAACATCGACAAATGGAGCTCTGAAACTTAAATTCCGCTCCATACGATAATGCTCGGTTGTCAAAGCATCATTACCTCTCAACATTCCAAAATCAATTGATGTTGTTGTTGCAAACAAACGACTGAAACGGTAACGATAACCAATAGTACCTCCTATACTTGTAGATGGTAAGTCTAAATCTTTTAAACGATAGTCTGTACCGATTTGGTTTCTTCCACCTAAATCTCCAAGAAATTGAGTTGCTCCAAATCCAATACGAACTTCCTTCATATTCAATTTCCAGTTTTTCCTACCATTAAATCTTGTCGCACCACCATCTAAAACTTCATATGGTAATTCTCCAATGTCAAATCGATCACTAGCTATTGTATTGGTGTTAGAGCGGGAAAATGTCTTTTTGGGAGCAAAAAACGAAGTTTGAGAAGTAAAATTACTTCCATTTCTCAACGATAAGCTTTTTGAAAAACTCGAAGCTAATGATCC
>CAIUKX010000138.1 GCA_903899795.1 uncultured Flavobacteriales bacterium | reverse complement strand
GCAATTAGGTCAAAAATTTCTTGATCTCTTTTCATAACGTTGATGCTTACTGTATTTTCCATCTTATTTTATTGGTAATTCCGATACAAAGATAATCTCATATTGCTCTTAAACAATTTCAAACTATGCTAAATATCCGTTTTTTGTTAACATTCTATTTGTCTTATTCACGAGGTATTTTCCAAGCTAAAGTAACAACAAAAACATTTTCTTTCCTAAAATCTCAATGAAGTTGGTAAAATAGCGGGTGTGGATGGTAATTTTGTATTAATTATGAATGTTGAATTGTGAATGTTGAATTGTGAATGTTGAATTGTGAATGTTGAATTATTTTAATTAAAAATTAAGCATTCAATATTAAAAATTATTCAATATCTCTTGATGCAGTTCAAATGATGTGTTAAACTTCCTGATTCTGAATGAATAATTCCGTCTGAAGTCAATTGATCGATTCTGACACAGCCGCTAGCATGTATGATTGAACCTTTTCCGTCCAAAATACCCACATGGATAATTTTTCCTGATTTATTATGAAAAAAAGCCAAATCACCTTCTTCAATTTCATCAAATTCAACCGAATTTCCTTGATCAACTTGTTGTGAAGCGTCACGTGGTAGATTGATATCGAAAAATCGAAAAACCATTTGTGACAAACCAGAGCAGTCAATCCCAAAAGGAGTTTTCCCACCCCATAAATAAGGACTATTGAGGTATTGCTTTGCTAATTCGTATTTGGATGAAGGAATAATGTCAACTGGTGAATCAATGAATTGAAAGCGATCATTACCAATGTTGAATGATGTGTCCGACTGAAAAGGAACAAATGACCCTCTCACAATTCGCTGATTTCCCCAAGGGGTTTCAACGGTTCGGACGATGTTTTTTTCATAGCTGATTCCATCTAGCCATCTGCTCATCTCTTTTTCGGATAAATAGCGAAAGTGTTTCACATCAATCCATCCAGAATAATGATCCATAAATGTTGTAATCCGACACCAATTCTCCTGAATTTCTTCTACATGTATCAACTCACCGAAAAGAAGTTGGGTAACGATTTCTGCCTGATCTTTATTTTCTGCACGAACAGGTGAAATACTTACTTTGCAATAGGCAGATTTCACGTGAATTATTTTTTAGGAAACTTAGGATTTGCCAGTACATTCAAAGCTTGTTGAACATGTCTTTGATTGTGATAAGCCACAAAAAGCAAAGCATCACCCAAACGGAAACGAATGATTTTCGAAATTGCAATTGGAACTTTTACTTTACGTAAATTAACCGTTTGAGCTTTATCTATAAGGGTCAATAATTCCTCTTGTCTTACTTCAAATTCCTTTATTTCATTGCCTGTTAACAGGCTTTTCTCATAGGTTGTATTATATGATTTTTGAGAAGCGAATTTACGTTTGACATTTTTTGCATTTCCCAATTTCATAGATTGCCATGCAGATCTCCCCAATGGAGATGAAATAAAAATAGTTCGAGGAGTTCGGAATTTTGTTTTTTCGATTTTTTTCAAAAAGGTTGAATGATAATACCTTGCATATTCATTCAAGTGAGCAAAAATCTCGTTGATGTTCCAAGTCATTTCATTTTGCTTCCAAGTTCTCTGGCTGTCAGAAAGATGCCCCATTTTTTTTCGAATGATATTCAAATTGGATTGAGTAATCGTTTTTAATTCTGTGACAAGTTCTTGTGTAGTCATGAAATCTAGTTCAAATAATAATGATTTGTACTCCAAAATTAAAATGAATTTGGCGAAAAGCAAATTTATTAGTTGCTTATTCTTTCTCTTCTGAAATTACCCCTTTACAATCTCCCTTTTTTTCTCAATTATCATTACTTTCGTGGAGATTTGCATTATCTGTATACTAAATTCAAAAACGAGACATAATGGCTATTGATAAACCTTTGATATTTGTCACCAATGACGATGGTATTTTCTCAAAAGGGATACAATCACTGGTTGAGGTTGCTACCCGGTTTGGTGATGTCATTATTGTTGCTCCCGATAAGCCGCAATCAGGTATGGGACATGCAATTACACTGAATCAGCCTTTGCGGTTGAATAAAGATTCCATTTTTAAAGATTTGGAGTCATATACTTGTTCGGGTACGCCTGTGGATTGTGTAAAACTCGGGATCTACGAAGTCATGAAACGAAAACCGGATTTATTGTTGTCAGGAATCAATCATGGAGAAAACATTTCTACGAATGTGCTCTATTCGGGAACGATGTCGGCAGCTGTTGAAGGTGCAATGGAAAATATCCCTTCGATTGGATTTTCATTGTGCGATTTTGATTCGGAAGCTGATTTTTCAGGCGCTAAAAAAATTGCAGCACAAGTAATTGAAATGGTATTGAAGAATCAATTTCCATCAAATGTTTGCCTGAATGTAAATATTCCAAAACTGCCTGAAAACGAAATAAAAGGTATTAAGATTGCTCGACAAGCGAATGCATTTTGGGATGATCGTTTTGAAAAGAGAACGGAACAATTCAATAGACCGTATTACTTGTTAGCTGGAGATTTTGGAGATCATGATCATGGAGATGATACGGATATACATGCTATTCAAAAAGGATACGCAAGTATTGTTCCGACCCAATACGACATGACTTCTTACTCAAGTTTGGAGATAGTATCGAGTTGGTTTAAATAATTTGACATAAGACATAAAATAATTAAAAAAGTACAATATGAATTTACGAAGCTGGTCTAAACATCACACATTTGGGTTGTTATCTGGATTATTTTCTCCCGTTGTGTTTATTCCTTTAATCATCTTTTTTTCAGATCTGTTAGGTAATCCGCTGCATTGGTTTTTGTACGTTGAAAAATCAAAGATCATTTCTTTGGCCTGTATTCCTAATTTAGCTTGGTTTCATTTATCCATGAAGCGAAAAAATTACGATTTCGGGATGGGAGTTATCTTGGCGACAATTCTGTATCTATTGGTTATTATCTATTATAAATTCCTTATTTGACCGGGAATGGCAAAAAAATGTAAATTGTACATCATATCCGGTGAAGCTTCAGGAGATCTTCATGGAAGCAATTTTGTCAAGGAATTGCTTTCTTTGAATGCCGCCAGTTCGGAAAAACTCGACTTCGAATTTCGGTATTGGGGTGGTGACAAAATGGAAGAAGCAATTGGTGTTCCTCCGGCAAAGCATATATGTGATTTGGCATTTATGGGTTTTTTGGAAGTTTTGAAAAACATAAAAACCATTCTTAATAATATCAAATATTGCAAACAAGATATTCTCGACTTTAAACCGGATGCTATTTTCTTGATCGATTATCCGGGGTTTAATTTACGAATCGCTCAGTGGGCAAAGGAAAACGGTATAAAAGTATATTATTATATTTCGCCGACTGTTTGGGCTTGGAAGGAATCTCGTGTTCATAAAATAAAAAAGTCAGTTGATCACATGTTTGTCATACTGCCTTTCGAAAAGCCTTTTTACGATAAATATGATTATCCGGTTGAGTATGTCGGACATCCACTTTTGGATGCTATTGAGCAATATAGATCTGTACAATTGAGCAGGGAAGAGTTTTTAAAAGCAAATAATTTAAGTTCTAAACCGATCATCGCATTACTACCCGGAAGCAGAAAACAAGAAATCAAGCTGAAGTTACCGGAAATGTTGAAAGCTGTTCATCCGTTTACTGAATATCAGGTAATTGTGGCTGGTGCACCGAGTTTAGATCCTTCCTTTTACAATGAATTCATGAGGAATTCAGATGTGCGCATATTACACGGAAAGACCTATGATTTACTTTGTGCTTCTGAATTAGCAGCAGTAACTTCGGGAACTGCTACCTTGGAAACCGCATTACTAGGAATTCCTCAGGTGGTTTGCTATAAAACGTCTTCGATTTCCTATTCCATTGCCAAGCGTTTGGTGAAAATAAAATTTATCTCCTTGGTCAATCTGATTATGGATAAAGAAGTGGTGAAAGAATTGATTCAAAACGATTGTAATTATCTAGCTCTCCGCCTCGAATTAATGCATGTTATGAAAAATGGAGAAAAAAGAGATTCTATTTTGCATGAATACGAGGATTTAATAAAACTTCTGGGTGAGGGAGGAGCTAGTAAAAAAGTTGCACAATCCTTGTTGAAAACTATTCGCAGTTAGCTTAAAAACAGTTTTTTCTTCTGTT
>CAIUKX010000137.1 GCA_903899795.1 uncultured Flavobacteriales bacterium | reverse complement strand
TTACCCACGTTCGGAAGACCGACAATTCCACATTGCAAACCCATGTATCTTATTTTTTAGCGCCGCAAATATAGCAATTGAAGGGAGATAAAGAGGCGATAACCCAATTACTGCAAAGAGGAAAACAGCTTACACCCGCTTTTCAATTAAATACTTCAAAACGCCATTTTCATTGATAATCGGGTTTCTGTATCGGAATTCACTCGCATACTCAACTTCCACATTAATCCGTGCTAAATCCTCGAATAAATATTCACCTACCAAACAAGCATGCCATGATGTTCCGCACGCAACCATAATGATTCGTTGTGCATTCACCATTTTTTGTTCGTAATCCTTTACTCCACCCAAAGAAACCCAACCTTCTGTCGCGTTTAATCTTCCTCTGAAGCAATCGGTAATTGAACGCGGCTGTTCATAAATTTCCTTTAACATGAAATGCTCGTAACCACCTTTTTCAAGTGCTTCCAATTGCATTTCCAATTCCTGAATATAAGGTGTTACTTCCTGATTTCCGATGCTGAATATTTTCAATCCTTCATTCAGGTCTACCACTGCGATTTCCTCATCTTCCAGATAAACCACTTGGTTTGTATACTCAACTATAGGAGTTGCATCTGACGCCAAATAGAAGTCACCTTCATTTCCTATTCCAACAACCAATGGACTACTTTTTCGGGCAGCAACCAATTGATTGGGATTATCTTCCGAAAGAACAACTATCGCATAGGCACCAACAACACTGTGTAGTGCCAATCGAACTGCTTCAGCAATAGAAACCTTTTCATTTTTTTGAATGTCGTCAATCAGGTGAACCAACACCTCCGTATCCGTTTCACTCTGAAATTTGTACCCACGGCTGATTAATTCTTCACGTAATGAATCATAATTTTCAATAATTCCATTGTGAATCAAAGTAATTCTACCATCAGTTGATGAATGAGGGTGAGCGTTCACATCATTCGGCGCACCATGAGTTGCCCAACGCGTGTGACCTATTCCAGCGTGACCTTTGCAATTTTTCCCTAAAGCAAACTCTTCAAGGTTGGCCACTTTTCCTTGACGCTTGTACTGATTAATCTTTCCGTTATCTAACAATGCTATACCTGCACTATCATAACCTCTGTATTCTAATCTTTTTAATCCTTTTATTACAATTGGATATGCCTCTTTTTCTCCGATGTAAGCAACGATTCCACACATATTGTATAGTATTAAAACTCAGTATATTTGAGTATAAGTTTTGGTTTCTTTTTATTTGTAGTATTCACTCCATTGAATACTATACGGTCACAAGAGGTGTTGAATAGTTTAGGGTTGACATAAATTTCTGTTCCTTTGATCAGAGCATTTACCAACATTCCAGAAACATAAACCGGAAATCTTTGCTGACTGATAACTCCCTGTACGTAAGACCTTAAATCGAATGTGTATTGTTTTTGAAAAGGATCATATATACCAGCTCCGATATTATATAAACCTGTCGTTCCATCCTGCAAACGTGTAGCTATACTAATTTCATCAGCGGGTGTGTATTTGTAACCTGTTTGATATTCAACCGGTAAAATCAGCATCGCTTCATGGATAATGGCTTTACTAGGAAGATTATTGATTCCGGGAATATTGATTACCGCTCTCGATTTTGCTGATTGACTATAGAATTGGTTTTGACCGAGTATATGGCTATGAATCACACTGCTGACCTGTTTTCCCGTATTATCGATATGAATATTGTTAAAAGTCGCACTGTATGAATCCGATACAATATCATACGTTTTACTCAATCCTTCTTGTTTATAATAAATAGTCAGTTTGGTATATTTAGAAGTCATATCAAAATATAAAATCCCACCATTTCCTGAAGTTTGGGGTGGATTATTTACCTTTACATGGATGCCCTTAAAGTAGTAATTCAAGAAATTGTCATTCGAGGCAAAATAATCTGGGTTGGAAGCCGCATCATTCATAATCGTTCTTGCCAAATTTGTATCCAGAAAAATTCTCATTTGTGCTGGAAGAGCTACACCGGCAACAATCGTACTGTCGTAAGGATTAGGAGTAATCAGGTTGTGATTCGGATCAACCAAATCATTTTGGTAGCAATCTTTAGTCGAAAATGAATAATAAGTAGTAATAACGTTCATAGTATCTGTTAGACGGTATACTTCTACTTTTTTCTGACTTAAATCACCATAAAATCCGGCATATTCCAATCCTAAAACAAATGAATCGATGGTAATAGCGCTTAAATCTCCAAATTGAGGATTCGGCGTTGCCAATCGCAATTGCGTATAAAAAGAAGCTTCTGACGGTCCGAACAAAGGGTCGTTATACGTTCCAAGCAATGCGTAGTAAGGGCTTGAAGTAATGGTAGAATCCTCGGGTTCTGAATAAGTGATTAGTGAAAATGTGTCAACCATGGCTGAATTCAACAATTCATTCTGATCAATACTCTTGACTCCCAAGCTTGTATCTTTCTTCTTACAGGAAGTAAAAACGAAAAGGGCAAACACAAAAGTAGCGGAAAGTTTAATCACCATCCGCCACGTAAACAAATTAAAATTATTCATTCTATATAAGTACCCCTTCTTCAATTACTTTGTCAAAAAATTCAGACATTACTTTATTTTGGTTTTCCTCAGGAACAAAATCCTGTTTCAAACATGTTGCATCGTCAAAGATTTTTCTCAACTCTGGAGAAAGATCATCACTACCAACGTTTACTCCGTCCGAATATTGTGTCATCACACGTGTGATGTTTTCATAACTGGTATCTTTTAATTTCTCAACCAATTCATCATCGAACCCGTCAAATTTAAGTTTATCAGGGAAACGAGCATCCCAATTTTTGTTAAACACATCATTGTAAAGACTGTATACGACCTTAGTTTCCGCAAAATGAGGATCTTTCGAATACATTTTTTTCAAATAAATCGGCATTAACATCGTCATCCATCCATGGCAGTGAATTACATCCGGTTGCCATCCCAATTTTTTTACTGTTTCCAAAACACCGCGGCAGAAAAACATCGCACGCTCATCATTGTCAGCAAAGAACTCTCCGTTTTCATCGGTAACATTGTTTTTACGCTTGAAATACTCATCGTTGTCAATGAAGTAAATTTGCATACGTGCTGCCGAAATAGAAGCCACTTTAATAATCAACGGATGATCTGTATCATCGATGATTAAATTCATCCCTGAAAGGCGAATAACCTCATGCAGTTGATGACGACGCTCATTGATTGTCCCGTATTTCGGAGTGAATACACGAATATCTTTACCAGCCTCTTGAATTCCTTGTGGAAGTCGTCTTGCAGTAGTTGCAATATCAGATTTTGGAAGGAACGGTGTTATTTCCTGCGACATAAAAAGGATTCTCTTTTTCTCCATGAAATTTTAGATTGGTAAAAAACAGTACAAAAATATAAAAAAAAAAGCGGAACTTCAACAAAAAGGAATAGTTTTGTCGTTTAAATAATTTACTTCAACTGGATTAAGTGAAAGTTTATAGTAAAATAACGGACTTACAGGAGCAAATTTCTGCCCTCAAATCCGGAGGAAAAACCATAGGTTTCATTCCAACCATGGGTGCTCTACACCAGGGGCATATTTCACTCGTTCAATCGGCTATGGATCACTGTGATGTAACGGTAGTGAGCATTTTTGTCAATCCAACCCAATTTAATAACCCTGATGATCTCCTGAAATACCCGAGAACATTGGAGGCTGATGTGCGTTTATTAGAGACAATAAATTGCGATATTGTTTTCGCTCCATCGGTAGAAGAAATGTATCCAGAAAATAGTTTGGGATACCAAGTGGATTTAGGGAAATTGGGGACCTTAATGGAAGGAAAATTCAGACCCGGCCATTTTGACGGAGTTGTAAACGTTGTAGGAAGATTGTTTGATATCGTAAAACCACACAAAGCATTCTTCGGTTTAAAGGACTTCCAACAAGTTGCCGTTATTCGATACATGACTCAATTTTTGAAACTTCCGGTTGAAATTATTGCTTGTCCAACACAAAGAGAATCTTCCGGATTAGCGATGAGCAGTCGAAATATGCGGCTCTCGGAGGCTCAAAAAACAGACGCTCTTCATATTTATCGCTCGTTGATTTTAGCCAAAAAACTAGCTGAAAATCACGATCCGAAAGAAACGAAAAAGGCAGTCGTTAATTACTTTCAACAAGGAAATTTACAATTAGAATATTTCGAAATCGTTGATCCAAACACCTTGGAATCGCTTTCTGATAAATGGGTGAAGGGTTCCACCGCCTGTATCGTTGCCTATTGCGACGAGGTTCGCCTGATTGATAATATGGAATTGATCGGTTAATTTTTCATTTTAATATTTTATTTGTAGAGACGTTACATGTAACGTCTCTACAAATATTGATTACCTTTGTTACCGAAAATTTTTTAGAACAAAAATAAATGTTGATTCAAGTAGTAAAATCCAAAATTCACCGTGTTAAGGTTACACAGGCTGATTTGAATTATATTGGAAGCATTACCATCGATGAGGAATTAATGGATGCGTCTAATCTAATAGAAGGGGAACGTGTACAAATTGTGAATATTAACAACGGAGAACGATTTGAAACCTACGTCATCAAAGGGGAACGAAAAAGCGGAACCATTTGTCTGAACGGTCCAGCAGCCAGAAGAGTTTCAATGGGCGACTTAATCATCATCATCGGATACGGCTACATGGATTTTGAAGAGGCAAAAAAATTCAAACCTTCTTTGGTTTTTCCAAATGAAGAAACCAATAGAATAGATTAATGTCGAAAAAACTGATACTTACTCTTCTCAAGACGGTCTTACCACTTTGCGTAGGAGGTTATTTGATCTGGCATTCTTTTACGAGTATGACATCTAAAGAAGAAATTCAGTTTTACAAAGCAATTCACGAAGCAAATTATTTATGGATTATCTTGTCGATTTTTTTGAGTTTCGTAGCATTACTTTCAAGAGCACAACGCTGGAAATATGCGCTTGAACCTTTGGGGTATACACCAAAATTCTGGCATCGCTATCATGCGATTATGATCGGATACTTGATCAATTTTACAATCCCACGAGCTGGAGAAGCTTCCAGAGCAGCAATGCTGTATCGTTCAGATGAAATTCCATTTTCTACATCGTTTGGAAGTATCATTGCTGAACGTGCTGTTGATTTTGTCATTCTTCTTGCATTAGCAACTTTAACAGCCTTAATTGGTTATAACGATTTTTTTGAGATCATGGATCAAATTCAACATTATCAATTTCCAGGGGCGAAGGGAGAAGGTGGTTTTCCATGGAAAATTGTTATTTATAGCGTGATGGGATTGGGGGGAATCGTATTGATGTATCTTTTTATCAAAAAACAGTCATTCAGATCAAAATTGATTGGATTTATAAAGGACGTTTTTGCAGGTCTATTCTCCATTTTTAAATTAAAACGTCCAATAGCATATATTGGTCACACCCTTTTAATTTGGTCATGTTACGTACTTATGTTTGCATTACCGTTTTATGCTTTAGAAGAAACCAATCATTTTCCCTTAGCAGGAATTTTTCTCGGATTTATTGCTGGTTCAATAGGAATTGTACTGACGCCGGGAGGAATTGGAACTTATCCAGTACTGGTAAGTTTAGTAGTGGCATTTTATATCGGTGATCAATATAAAGATGCTCTAGGCATTGGAAATGCCTTAGGTTGGATCATGTGGTTATCCCAAACGCTATTAATGATTATTTTAGGTATCATTTCTTTCATTATGCTACCTAATAACTATTCAACGGAACATGTCAAGACTTCACTACATACAGGCGAAACAAGCAACAATAACTGAAGCTGTACAGCGCATTTCTTTATGGAGAATCAAGAACGATAAAATCGTTTTTACCAACGGCTGTTTTGATATTCTTCACAAAGGTCATGTCACTTATTTAGCGCAAGCTGCCGAATTGGGAAACAAACTGGTGGTTGCCATTAATACAGATGCTTCTGTAAAGCGTTTGGGAAAAGGAGATGATCGACCGATTAATTCTGAAGAAGCACGTGCATTTGTTCTTTCAGCACTTGGCTTTGTGGATATGGTGATTTTGTTCGACAACGATACTCCTCTGGAAGTCATTCAAGCTTTGAAACCCGATATTTTAGTGAAAGGTGCCGATTATGATCCCAATGAAACAGATCTGTCTTCCAAAAAATACATTGTCGGTTCTGACGTTGTTAAATCTTATGGCGGTGAAGTAAAAGCAATCTCATTGGTTGAAGGTTTCTCGACGACCGGGATTATCAATAAGATGAAAAAGTAAATTTTCGAATTAAAGATTCTGTAATCTATACTCCGGAAACAATTCCAACAACCCTTCTTCTGAAGTATTCACTCATGCAATAAAGTTATTCCATTTTTGTGAATCGTTTTACGATGGATCCATTTTGCGATATTGCGATCAAAAGATACTGTCCCATTGCCAAGTTACTTATATCAATATCTTTTTGATTGTTAGAAAATTCTTGTTGAAATAAAATTTTCCCCGTTAAATCTTGAATTAGTATATCCAAATATTCAGAATATCTCTTTTCAATATGCAAAGAATTTACAGCTGGGTTAGGAGCTATTTCTATGTAATCAGCGTCAACCTCATCTATGCCTGTTATACCTATTGTGCTCACAATTGAATCTATTCCACATTTGTTTTGAGCATATAGTACAACTGAATAAGTTCCTGAAGAGGGAAAAGTATATGTTGGATTCAACTCAACTGTACTACTTAATCCAAAATTCCAAGTATAATCAGTTGGTGTGCCTGATGATAAATTCGTAAATTGAACTGTTAAATTACTGATGATATAAGTGAAATTTGCTACTGGTAAATCTTCGACCACAATTGTACCAGATAAACTTACCTCCGAACCATAAGGACTTCCAGAAGTGGAAATTGTGTATGAAAATGTTCCCATTTGTGTTGGAACACCACTTATCGTAAAAATACCATTTGAATAATTCCATAGAATCCCATTCGGAAGATTACCAGAAGTTATAGAAACATTTTCAGCGTTACCCGTCATGGTGTATTCTATCGGATTAATTTGAGTATTGACACAAACGACTTGATTACCGGAAAGTATGGAAGACGTTAAGACTAAATTTGTGCAAACTCCTACTGTTATTTGTTGGGTTTTTGATGTACTGCAATTCTCATTGGATATTGTATATCGGATTGAATCAGAACCAGCTGAAATACCGGTTACAACGCCATTTTGATCAACTATTGCAACAGCATCATTCAAACTAGACCAAGCTCCCCCAAGAGAATTGCAAGAAAGTGTTGTTACAGAATTGGAGCAAAGTGTCGTATCACCAACGATTGATTCAATGACAGGCGCTTGATCTATTTGGATTTGATAAACCTGTGAAACTGAACAGTTATCTGTTAAACCGTAAACAATAGTCACTGTCCCACTTGTGTGACCTGTTACATTTCCATATTGATCGATTGTTGCAATCGATTCATCTTGTGAGGACCATATACCTCCTGCTGTTTCATCAAAAAGAGTTATGGCTGCATCTGTACAAACGTTAATTGGTCCTGTAATAGTAGCTATTGTTGATATCGAATCTACAATAACATTCACCTGATCATTATTTATACACCCATTTATATCTGTACCTTCAACTGTATATGTGTTCGTACCAATTGACGGAATAAAAAGGGTGTTATTTGCTATCCCATTGTCCCAGAAATAGGTCAACGCTCCTGCTCCACTCAAAGTAACAGCACTTCCTTCGCAAACGGTTATATCTTCACCAGCATTCACTTCAGGTAATGGATTGACAGTTATTACTAACTGGTCATAATTCACACAACCATTAACATCGGTTCCAGTAACTTGGTAAGTTGTACTACCTATGGGGGGGGTAAATAATTGATTATTTGAAGCACCATTATTCCACGTATAAGTATCTGCTCCCATTCCTGACAAGCTGATGTTTAAACCATAACATACTGTTTGATCAAGTCCTGCAGAAACATCCGGCAAGGGGTTTACTGTAAGGAAAAAAAAATCCGTTTGAACACAACTTCCGCTTCCATAGGTGTAAATAATAAATGTGCTACCCGCTTTAAGTCCTGTTACAATACCATATTGATTTATAGACGCAATACTTGGGTCTTCTGAATACCAATCACTGAACCCAAACATACTACCGTAATTTAATACGTTTAATTGTGTAGTATTTCCAACACAAATTTGAGGAGACCCTGTAATTGGTCCTGCATTTGGAAATCCACTCAAATGGATCGTACTGCCGAATTCACTTTGAAAACATCCCCCTCCAAAAGTATACAAGACAAAAGGATAAGTTCCTTCCATAAAAGTTGGTGAACCAAAAATGGTGTATGCTCCTGCTGTAAATGAACCGGTACAACCAGGAGGAAGGTTTGATGCAACAAAATCTGTTGGACTTCCATTTACAGCAAATGTAACAGCATACGGTTGACCAGAACAAAATTCACTGTAGGTTGGACCAGATATTGTATTAAAACATGGTGCCGCCAAAGTAATATCTCCTGTATAACTAATATAAAAAGTATCTACCTCACCAGCTAATTGGTCTGGGATACAATTAACCCCTCCTGTTGTACAAACCGAATAGTGAAATGGAGTTGAGGTCGTTGGGAAAGGAGCCACTAAATAGGGCGTGCCGCAAATTTGAAAAATTCCATTTGAAAAATTCCAGGTTACTCCCTTCGGAAGCGAGTTTGGACCCGAACATAAATATGCACCTGTTGCTCCACCTCCAATTTGAAATCGTACTGTATCCATTGCAACATAAAAAGCTGTATCAGAAGTTACGTTTATATAATTTGGAGTTAACATCTGATGAAGAGTAGAAGGTGCAGTTATCAAGTTTAATGTTGGCGGGTTTGCCAAATAGACAGAAATATTTTTGCTCACACTATAATTACAAACTGTATAGGTTATTGTGGTTGATCCAACGATATGTCCCGTTATCGCACCATTTCCATCGACTGATGCAATCGCAAGATTTGAACTTGTCCAATTTCCACTGGTAGTAGAACTTGTTAGGTGAATAATACCATCCACACAAACAGAATCCTGACCAAAAAGAGGGAAGTTTGCAGTTATAACGTGGATAGTGGAAGTACTAGTGATGTTAAAACTATTATCCATTACATTAATGTCACAAATACCTGCTGAAATTGCAGTAACGTTTCCTTGATTATCCACCGTTGCAACGGAAGGGTCGGAACTTACCCAACTTCCTGATGGATTTGGGTTAGCTATGCTAACTGTACTTCCTACACATAATTCCTGAGAATTTTGAGCATATGAACATGAACCGATAAAAAGTATAAGTAGTAGAAAAATGTTTTTTTTCAAAAGAGAATTAGATGGAACTGAAAAAGCCATAGCAGTAAGTTTCTTTGTTTTCTAGACAAACGATCTATCTGAAAAAAGGTTGCTTTCATTAACAATGTCTTCACTTACCTATAGCGAATTAATTAGTTAACTAATCTCGTTCCAATAAAAAATTTATAAACTCAATAATCTATACTCCGGAAACAATTCCAATAATCCTTCTTCTGATGCATTGCAAACTCCTCTTTCGGTAATGATCTTGGTAACCAAACGAGCAGGTGTCACATCGAAACCATAATTGCTTGCTCCGGTCGTTTCCGGACAAACAAGTACACTCTCGATGGTTCCATTTGATCCTTTTCCAATCATATATCGAACCTCATCCTGGTTTCGTTCTTCAATCGGAATTTCTTTTAGTCCATCATTGATGGTCATGTCCAAAGTTGTAGACGGTAAAGCCACATAGAAAGGAATGTTATTATCCTTGGCAGCCAATGCTTTCAAATACGTTCCGATTTTGTTTGCTACATCTCCCTGTCGCGTGGTACGATCCGTTCCAACAATCACCATATCAACCATTCCGTGTTGCATAAGGTGTCCACCTGCATTGTCAACGATTAAGGTATGAGGCACTTCATGTCTGGTCAATTCGTAGCACGTCAAATTTGATCCTTGATTACGAGGTCGTGTTTCATCCACCCAAACATGGACTTTAATTCCTTTTTGGACAGCTTGATAAATTGGAGAAGTGATCGTTCCCCACTCCACGCATCCAAGCATACCCGCGTTGCAATGCGTGAGAATATTTACAACTTCACCGTTTTTTCGCTTTGCAATTTCTTCAATGATAGGTAATCCGTGAACTCCAATCATTCTACAAGTTTCCACATCTTCCTCAACAATCGCTTGAGCCGCTTCCCAACTGGTTGTTAAAAAATCTGTTTCGCAATCATCCAACGCTTTTTGCATTTTATCCAGGGCCCAAAACAGGTTCACTGCCGTAGGACGGGATGCTTTCAAATCCGAAAAAGCTTGATCCAAAAAGGAACCATCTAATTCTTTTTCAACCATTTCACGAACTGCCAAATAAATTCCATAGGCTGCCGTCGCACCAATCAACGGGGCACCACGAACGGTCATATCTTTGATAGCAACCTCAGCATCTTTGTAGGTTTCCAGTTTCACCACCACAAATTCATGCGGTAATTTTCGCTGATCTATTACTTCTACGAATTTATCTGCCGTTGGCCAAATGGTACGAAATTTTGTCATTGTTTTGAAATTTGGGAGTAAAAATAGGGGTTTTAGTTTAACCACAGAGTAACACAGAGTTAATTTCGCAGAGTAACACAGTTTTTATTGTTGTAGGAAGAAAAAGAACTCCGTGAAACGCTGCGCTAAACTCCTTTAAATCTGTGGTAAAACAACATCATTAAAGCTTGATGAGGTTATTTTCCAACTTGCTGTGTTCCCTTCTCTCACCAATTGAATGGTTTGGAAACCGGCATGATCTGCCGCTTCTAATTCTTCTTTGATA
>CAIUKX010000136.1 GCA_903899795.1 uncultured Flavobacteriales bacterium | reverse complement strand
TGCCATATTCCTGATTTTTTCAAACTCAGTTATTTTTCTTCAATTCATGAAAAAATGGGAAGTCCACGGAACAAAAATAAAGGATGTTAAAAATTACGATGTCGGAATTGTTTTAGGTGGAATGTTTGAATACAATACGGACTTAGATGTATTGAGCGTCCGTGTACATGCTGATCGAATTTGGCAAGCTATAACGCTTTACAAAAAAGGGAAAATCAAGAAAATTCTGATTTCGGGCGATTCGGGCTACGTGACGGATCATGGATTGAAGGAAGCAAAACAATTAAAAGAGGTTCTTGTCGAATGGGGAATTCCGGAACAAGATATTCTAACGGAAGAAAAATCCAGAAACACCCATGAAAATGCTGTCGAAACCAAAAAAGTCCTGGATCGATCGTATCCGCATATCCAAAAATGTCTCTTGATTACTTCCGGTTTTCACATGAAACGGGCAAAAGCCTGCTTCGATAAAGTTGGATTGAAATGCGATGTATTTACAACTGATTTACTGACGGGACCACACTCCAATTATTTCTGGGATCAATATCTTGTTCCAAGCATGGATGCGTTATTCGGATGGAATCGATTGATTAAAGAATGGATTGGGTATGCGAGTTATGATGTGATGGGATATCTATAGAATGTTTGATTTTGAATTTTGAATTAAAAATTCACTTCCGGATTTTCCTTTAAAAATTTTTCCAAAGCTTCTTTATTTTTTTCATTCATTCGCATATTTTCTATGGAATCTGAATGAATACTTCTATGAGAAAAAATCCTTCGCAAACCACTAATTTTTTGATTCATTGCTTTCGTCTATTCCGAGCAATACTTCGATTCAAATCGTTTCCAAATATATTCGATAGCTTCTTCGGATGGATGAACACGATCGGTTTTGTAGAAGCGATAATCGCGCAATTCGTCGATCATGATTTCATAAGATGGAAAATATTCACTTGTTGTCTTCTCATTCAATCGTCGTACCAATTCGATCAAGATCGCTTTGCTTTGGTTGTTCTCGACTAAACCATCTTTCACATGACGAACAGGACTAACAGTGAAAACAATCTTTAGATCAGGGAAATTATTTTGGAGAATTGTAATTGTATTGAGCCATTCCTGTTCCAATTCTTCAATTAGACTCAATCGCTTAGTGAATTGGGTATTCGGGACTTTGTGACAATTCGCCACAGTGTATTTTTGATCGTTCAATTCATAACCCCAAGCTGTTCCAAAGGTAATGAAAAGTAATTTCGATTTGGAAAGTGTTTCAACAAAACGGCTTCGGATGGCTTGCAATTGCTGTTTGTACTTTTCTTCTGAATAATCAAAAATTGTGCTGTTGGCATCCCAGGAGAGAAACAAATCTTCACGTTGAAAAATGCGTTCCTCTTTAATACTCTGAATAGATTCGAGAATAAAACGACTGATCACTGACGGATGAAAAACCGTTCCAAAGGGATTGGAAAGTACCGGAAATCCATAGTAACTTGCTTTTGCAGCCATTTCATCGGAAAAACAACTTCCCAAAAAAACAATCGATTCTCCATGTTGGATATTAAAATCTGCTTTTGAAATCTCGAATTGAAGTTTGAAATCCATTTGGTAAGGATTAATTCATCAAGGCTTTAGCGTTCAACAAGGCTGCTTCATTGATCTCTTCTCCACTCATTAAACGTGCGATTTCTTCCACTCGCTCCGTATCTGTCAATCGACGAACATACGTACGAGTACGAGTATCGTTGTGTGATTTTTCAACCTTGAACTGGGAATCGGCTTTACCGGCCACTTGCGGTAAGTGTGTAATGGCTATCAACTGGAGGTTGGCTCCCATTTTCTTCAATACATTTCCGATTTTTTGAGCAACATCTCCCGAAACTCCGGTGTCAATTTCATCAAAAATAATGGTTGGTAATTGTTTTTGGAAGGAAATCAAATTTTGCAAAGCGAGCATCAAACGGGATAATTCTCCACCGCTGGCTGCTTTTTCAATACTTACCGGCGCCATTCCTTTGTTCGGTGAGAATAAAATCCGTACATCAGTCGATCCGTATTGATTCAGTTCTTCACGTTTTACAAATTCGAACAGGAACTGTGAATCGGGCATTTTTAATTCCGCCAATAATTCTTTGACAGCTGTTTCGCTTTTCGCTGCCAATTTTATTCTTTGCTCATGCATGTGTAATGCGAGACTTTCAATTTCTTTCCGCAACTGGCTGACCTTTTCCGTTTTGGAATCAATCAGATTTTGCAGTTCTCCAGTGTCATCCAGATCAGTTTCCAAACGTTCTTTCAGTTCCACCAATTGGTCCTGGGAAAGGAAATTATGTTTTCGTAAAACACGATTGTATCGATCCAATAAAAGTGTCAATTCACTCAATCGTTCGGGATCAATTTCTATTTTTTCAAGATAATTTCCTGCTTCTCCGGCAATATCATCCAATTCTATTATTACCGATTGAACACGCTGGGAAAGATCATCAATAAAAGAATCCACTCCTTTGGAACGATCCAGCAATGCTTTTAATTTTCGCAAAGTCAAGGATGCTCCCGCTTCGCTTTCAACCGCTAAAACAATATTATCCAAAGTCGATTTTAATCCATCGATATTTTCATTGCGCTCCAATTCACTTTCCAAATCAGCGTAATTGTATTTATCCAAATGGATTTCTTCCAATTCTTCCAGCTGAAAACGATTGTAATCACTTTGCTGAAGTGAATTCGCCAACTTATCTTTCAATTGTGCCAGTTCCTTTCGTTCACTATTCCACGTCTTGAATTTAACCTGGTATTCTCCTTTTAGGGTGTCTAAACCGGAAAGCGTATCGATCAATTCAATTTGAAAAGCGCTGTTCTTTAATTCGATTGTATGATGCTGTGAGTGAATGTGCACCAATTTCTCAGCTAATTCCTTCAGGACATTCAACTGAACAGGCGTATCATTAATAAAAGCTCTTGATCGTCCCTGATTGTTGATTTCTCTCCGAATGATCGTCGGATTAAAAGAATCAATATCATTTGCATGAAAAAAGGCTTCGAGGTGAAAATTCTTCAATTCAAATTCGGCTTCCACAACCGCTTTATCGGACGCAGGACCAATGACTGAAAAATCAGCCCGATCACCTAAAATCAAGTTGAGAGCTCCCAATAAGATCGATTTTCCTGATCCGGTTTCTCCTGTTAAAGCTGTAAATCCTTTTTCAAACTCGAGAACAACCTGATCTATTAATGCAAAATTCTGAATTCGTAAAACTGTCAGCATTAATTTAAAATTTGTTCGTATTTGGAGGAATTGGCGGCATCTAGTTTCTTGAGCAGTGTCACCATATCTGTCTTTTCTTTGGGATCGGCGTCCATGTATAAATTCTTCAATTCGACCGCTTTGGATTGGCAGAAATTCAAAAGATTCACTGAATTTGGACGTGTAGCTGTAATCACAGACAATTTATTCATCGCTTCGTAAATTGCTTTTCGGCCTTCCACTTTGTTATCGTACAAAACATCGATTCCTTTTCTGTGGTATTCGTAATTACAAATTCTTAGTGGCTCAAACAATTGGTGCAGAATATTATCGACCAACCAGTAACGGTTTCTCTTTCCCTTACCGGTTTCATTGGATTGCCATCCGACAATTCCGGATGATTGAGCATTCAAAACGATTTGCTGCGCCTGATTAAAATAAGGTGTTCCACCTTTCAATGAAAATGAATCGTAATCCATTCCCAGAATGAAGTAACCATAGAAGCCCAAAAGTGAACTTAAATTGTCTTTGTAACCGTTTTTCGGGAGAACCAATGGAATTCCTCCGGTATACGAAATTTGAATATCAGGATCGTCAAAATTGAATAATGTCGAGTTATAAGAGGAATTAAAAGCTGGTCGTGACGATTGAATCTGCATGGAACCAGAAAAATTTCCGAAAGAAGGAATATCTGTAATTTGTAATTGAATCTGACAATTGATTCGTTCTTCCGTTTTGAATTTATCATTCGTCCATTGCTGGTTGTTCATGAATTCGTAAATCGATGTTTTCAACATGTCCAAAACTGCCTTGTCAGCCGTAGAAACCTCTACCTTTGCTTCCGTAATGATGGAAACCTGACAGTTGAATTCCTGTCCGAAAGACAAGAACGAAAACAAGCTTATTACTATTACTAAATACTTCATTTCAAATACTTTTTCATGTATGCCACAATATTCTCGGCGACATCAGCCTTTGACATTAACTCAAAGCTAGTGAAATTATTGTGATTATCGAGAATAGAAATTTTATTTGTATCGAAACCGAATCCGGCTCCTTTGTCTTCTAATGTATTCAAAACGATGAAATCCAAATTCTTACGTTTTAACTTGTCGGCTGCGTATTCTTGTCCGTTGTTGGTTTCCAATGCAAATCCGATCAGGCATTGAGTCTCTCGTTTTTGAGTTCCTGCCCAAGCTAAAATATCTGGATTTTTGACCAATTCAATGGTTAAATTATCTTCACTCTTTTTAATTTTCTGATCGGCTGCTTTTACAGGTCGATAATCTGCCACTGCAGCTGAAAAAATTCCTGCATCCACTTTCGACCAATGCTGTTGAACTTCATGCAGCATATTTTCAGCAGATTGAACACGTATCAAGGTCAAATTCGGGTGTTTAAGATCCAATTTTGTTGGTCCTGAAATCAAAATCACTTCTCCTCCCTTTTTCAAAATAGAATCCGCCAAAGCAAATCCCATTTTTCCTGATGAATGATTTCCAATAAAACGCACAGGATCGATCGCTTCATAGGTCGGTCCTGCTGTGATTAAAAATTTCTTCCCTGCCAATTCATCTGAAGCATGGAAAAAGGCTTTCAATACTTCAAAAAGCTTTTCAGGTTCTGCCATTCTACCCTGACCGATCAAACCACTAGCTAATTCACCTGATTCAGCCGGAATGATTTGAATACCATCCTGACGTAAAATTTCGAGATTGCGAGTTGTGGTTGGATGTACATACATATCGAGATCCATTGCCGGAGCGACGATAACTGGACATTTCATGGAAAGGTACGTTGCCATCAATAGATTATCGCAACCACCATGCGCCATCTTATGTAAAGTGTTTGCTGTAAGCGGAGCGACTAAAAAGACATCTGCCCAAAGTCCATATTCTACATGATTTGACCAGGTTCCGTCATTCTTGTCCCAGAATTCTATTCCAACAGGATTTTTTGAAAGCGTGGCAACAGTTAGGGGGCTTATAAAATCAGAAGAGGCAGGAGTCATTATACATTTGACTTCTGCCCCTGATTTTTTTAATAACCGTATGAGGGATGCAATTTTGTAAGCTGCAATTCCTCCTGAAATTCCGAGAAGAATGCGTTTTCCTTGCATCTTATTCTTTAACTTCCGGTTTACGTAAGTATATTTCATTGTTCAACAACTGATCAATAGCCATTGATACCGGTTTTGGAAGTTTTTCGTAGAATTTAGAGATTTCGATTTGCTCTCTGTTTTCAAAAATTTCTTCCAAATTATCCGTTGAAGATGCGAACTCTTGCAATTTTTGAGTTAACTCTTCTTTCAACTCAGTGCTAATTTGATTCGAACGTCTGGACATAGCCACGATAGATTCGTAGATATTTCCTGTAGCTTCTTCCAAGTGAACTGTGTCTCTTGTAATTGTCGAACGTTCTGCCGTGCTGTTTTTAAAGTTCATCCTTAATTTATTTTTTTCGAATTATATTGTTGAAGTTGCTTTTCCATAGCATCGCTGATGGAGCCAACCTCCTTTTTGTACTTTGAATCCGGAAACTCAAGGACAAAATTACGATATCTTTCTATAGTTTCCTCTATTCTTTGCTTTTTTTTCTCTTCAATACTGTTTTTTACCAGCAAGTATGAATTCTTTACCAACAAGTATCCCACCTCTTCTTTGTATTGAGAGCGAGAATAATCGACCATAAAAGTACTTGCTGTGGCGATTGCCGCCTTGAAATTCTCTGTTTTTGAATACTGCCTAATCGCTTGATAGTCTTTCGTTTCCAACTTGAAACGCATTTTATCCATCGCTTTATTACAGGAATCGACAAGGATTGAATTCGGATATTTATTGATGAACTGCTGCAAATCGTTGATCGCTAATTCTGTATCCGTTTGATCCAAGTGAAATTGAGGAGAATTATAGACTGAACACATTGCAGACAAAAACATTGTCTCTTCCGCTCTTGCACTGAACGGGAAACGTTGGTAAAATGACCCGAAATAATAACCTGCCATGCTATAATCTTTCTCTGCCCAATACGATTTTCCGATTCTGTAATACGCCAATTCACCTTCTGCAGACTTCGGAACGCGCTGGTATACTTGTTCGTATAAAGTAACGCAGCGCATGTATTGTTTTTTGTTGTACAACTCATCCGCTAACTGAAATTTGCGTTCGTAATTGTCACCTTTTACAACCTTGTTGTAGCCGGAACAAGCTGAAAGAACGATCAGAGCGAATAGAGCCGAAAAGAAGATTTTTGATTTCATTGGAAGCAAAGTTAAAACAAAATCGTGTTAAGAAGTGTTAAAGAAGATTTTTTTTGTACGGGGTTGTGTTTTGAGGAAATATATTGGGAGGTATTTATTGGTGGTCGTGTATTGGTGGTAAAATATTGTAGAGGCGTTGCAATGCAACGCCTCTACAATATTTCGGGAGACGTAACAATGTTACGTCTCTACATTCCGATGATTTTCAATTCTACACGACGGTTCAATTGCCTGTTTACAGGATTGTCGGAACCATCCTTATTTGTATTTGGGGCAACAGGTTCAGATTCACCGTAACCTTTGGCTACCATTCGGTTTTTATTGATGTTTCTTCCGATTAGATAATCGACCACTGCTTGTGATCTTTCCTGGGATAGTTTCTGGTTATATTCTGAGGTTCCTTTCGAATCTGTATGTCCTGAAATTTCGATGATCATTCCCGGATATTTGATGAGAAGTTCAAACAGTTTATTGAGTTCTACATTCGAAAGCGGACGTAGCGTTGCTTTGTCAAAATCGAAAAAGATGTTGTTCAATACGATTTTCGAACCAACGACAATCGGCTGTAATTGGATCGGTTCATGAATCTGGTAATAATTGGAATTCAATGATGCGTCGATATTCATCGAGTGAAACAAATATCCTTCTGTTTCATAGGTAACGTTGTAATTTTTTCCTGAGGGAAGTACAAACAAATAGTTCCCTGTCAATGAATTAGAATGATATTTCCCGACAACTGTTCCGGTTGCATTATCGGTAACGGTTATGTCTACGACCAAAGGAACTTTCCCTTCCGGATCGGTGACACCACCTCTCATAACGGTTAAAGGTGGTTCTACGAATTTTTTGAACGTAATCATATAATTGTCCTTTTCGCCCAAACCTCCTTTTTTGAAGGAAGAATAATAGGCTCTTTCGTTATTGGGACTCACTACATAATAAATATCATCTTCGGGTGAGTTGATCGGGTAACCTACGTTGATCGGATTCCCCCAAACACCATTTGGATACAAGCGGGTTGAAAAGATGTCGAATCCTCCCATTGTATTGTGACCGTTGGAACTGAAGTACAAAGTGACACCATCGGGATGAATGAATGGTGCATCTTCGTCGAATTCGGTATTGATATTGGGACCGAGATTTATCGCTTTCGCCCATTCTCCATCGGGCAGTTTGTTACTGGAATACAAATCCCTTCCTCCAAAACCACCTTCGCGGTTGCTGGTGAATTACAAAGTCATTCCATCAGCAGAAATGAAGGCACTCGGCTCCCAACCTTTTGTATTGATATTGTCGTTGAATCGTACCGGAACTGACCATTTATCGCCGTTCAAGCTGGTTGAAAACAAATCTCCTCCTCCACTGTCATCTTTGTAAATCAAAATGATTTGTCCGTCTACTGAAATACCTACAGAAGCTTCGTTTCCATCTGTATTGATGGATGATCCGATGGATTGGGCTTTCGTCCAAACTGTATCTTTTTTATAGGCGATGTAAATGTTTTCATTGGTTGTATCTGCTCCCGGTGCGTGCTTGATCTCTCTTTCAGGTCTTCGCGTTGTAAAAATCACGGTAGATTCATCAGCTGATAAAACAGGGGAATAATCTGGATAGGGTGAATTGATGTTCGCACCCATGTCTTCGATCTTCACGTCCACTGGATTTGCCATCAATTCTTTCCCGACGATACAAGTTACTATTTTTCGATTGATTTCTTTTTCGAGATGCTCTTCTTTGTTAGGAGGCAATGCATGCTTGTATTTTTTATAGGTTTCCATTGCTAAATCAAACTGATAGGCTGAATGATAAGCATCTCCTAGATAGGATATCGCTGTGATCTGCATTTTTTTATCCATCATTGCGCATTTTCCATCGCATTTAACGGCACGCTCTAAATAAGGAATTGCCTTTGCTTTTTCGCCTCTTGAATTGAGGTAACAGATTCCAATTTGATAATTGACAAAGAAATTCAAGGTGTCCTTTTTTATCAATTGTAAATACAAGGGCAATGCCTCTTCCATTTTCTTGTCTTTCATAAAAACACTGGCATCACCCAATGTACGGTCGTATTCCGGTGTTTCAACTTGTGCGATTAATTTTGTGACAGTAGTTGTCAGAATGAGTAGTAATAATAGTGCTTTGTTTTTCATAACCAATTTTTTAATCTCTTTTGTTTTGAAGGATCAATCGAAATGAGATACACAAAGGTTCATTTTCTTTGGTGCAAATGGGTTACATAATTATTTGGGAGGGATACATAATTCACAGGTCGGAAACCGGTATTTTAACCACACCTTGCTCCGCTAAAGCTTTGCAAAGACGATGGAGGTCCCAAAGGAGGCACAGAGTACAAAAGATTTAGAAGTCTCTTATTCTTTGTTTACACACTTTATGGTGGACTACCATTGCTTGTTTCCTAGCTACAACTGAGAGTTTCCAAACTACAACCGCTAGTTTCCAGACTGTAACCTCAAGATTCTATACTACAACTGCTAGCTTCCAAACTACAACCGCTAGTTTCCAGACTGCAACCCCAAGATTCTAAACTACAACCGCTAGTTTCCAAACTGCAACCGCAAGATTCTAAAATCCCTCCGCTAGTTTCACAACTCCCTCCACGAGATTCACAACTCCCTCCGCGAGATTACAAACTCCCTTCGCAAGATTCATAAAACCCTTCACAAGATTGACTTATCAAACAAATACTATTATTAATCCTATAACAATGATATTGACTAAAAATATATTCATTTTCTTTTGGCTTGACCCAAAAGAAACAAAAAGTCAAGGCTGTGTATTTCATTGAATTTGCATTTTTTGTTCCTTCATAGAAGTAAGGTTATTTCTGCAAATTCTTTTACTGCCTTTTGAAACGCGATTCAATCGGTGATCTCCTTCCGCAAGCTCCATGAGCTATCTCATTCATTAGCGCTTTTCAATGCGTTGTAAAATCATGAAATACAAGGCCGATCTATATCCTTTCTTACTATTTTGGATCCCTCTACCCTACTCGTTGTAGATTTTCCTCCTCTATGAGTTCTTGTAAAATGCGGAGAACGAAATAATGTGAACTTTCCAAATCTTTGATGTTGGGTGCTTTAAAATCCAGGTGTTGTAAGACATGGATAAGCGAATGTTTGAACTCGAAGAGTAATTCTTCCGGCGAATCGTCTTCTATCTCGAGGATGATTTTGTTTTTAGTGAGTGTAACCATTGGAATAATTTTGAATGTTGGATGTTAAATGTTGAATTATTGAATTTGATCCTTCGACCATTTAGCCGTTTGGCGTGATGATGAATTGCTGACTAATTTGTTTTTTTGACTATTTTTGAGATGTTGTTATATTTACATTGTTTCGATAAAACAAACTTAGAGAAAAACTCTAATAAAAACAAATAAAATTAGAGAAATAATCTAAAAATATTGATTAAATCTTGAATCGCTGATTATGACTGTAAAAGAGAGATTAAAAAAGTACATTGATAGCTTAGGCTTGACTATTTCAGGATTTGAAAAATCAATTGAAGTAACAAATGGCTACGTTAATAGTATCTCCAAAAGTGTTGGTGTCGATAAAATTGAAAAAATATTAGAGATATACCCTAATTTAAACATCGAATGGCTACTGATCGGAAAAGGTGAAATGTTCAGGAATGATGTGGATGACCGCTTAGCCGAAATTAAAAAACTCAGCCCTGAAGATCAAGAACGAATTTTGACTACGATTGATGCGTTGATTAGGGATGTGAAGAATCGAAAATCAGAATGAAAAGAGTTTTCCTAGACACTAATATTATTTTACATTTTCAAAATGTTGAAAATATACCTTGGTCAACTTTAATTTCGGAAGAAAAATGCGTTTTAATTTTTGCCCCAGTAATTATAGAGGAATTAGATAAGAAAAAGAGAGG
>CAIUKX010000135.1 GCA_903899795.1 uncultured Flavobacteriales bacterium | reverse complement strand
CAACTTCAAACCATTGGTGCATCTTCTTCAACAAGTTTAGATGCAAATTCCTACTTGTTTTTGGACAGAGGTCCTCAGTCCATCATTAATAGGTTCCAATTGTACGATGCGAGTGGGCATTTACTCGAAGATATTCAGAACTATCATATTCTGTATGGATTGGTGAAAGTATGTACAGGGAACAGAGCTGTAACAGAAAAGCGGAACAATTTCTTCAAGGAATGTCGAAATTGTGACGGATACCGCGAAACCATTACAGGTGAAGCAGAAGCAAGAGTTGCTACCACAACAACACAAAGAAATGTGGACCCCGCATTCGGAGGTGCAATCTATCAAGTGCCTGCTGCAGGTGTTGGAACGTTGTACGATTATAAACAGGATGCATTCGAAGGAACGGTGGCAACTAATACTGGAACACATATTCCTTTGACGTTGACATTTTTTTCGTCCGTGTTTGGTGGTGGACAAGACAAATACTTTCCACTCTCGGCTATGAATGGTTTTCGCCTGGTCCTCACACTCAACAATGCAAACAATGCTTTTCAGATAGATGATCAAAGTACTGGGAATAAATCAGTGGTGTACAGTATCAATGATCCAACTATTTACACGAACATGATTCGTGTCGATCCGGCGGTTGACAGAGGAATTATTGATGCATCCAGAGGGACAGACGGACGAATACGTATTCATTCACAGAGTTGGCGAACGTACAGTGTGACTGTGCAAAAGAGCGATACGGTCAGAAATATTGTTGTACCTATTTCGGTGAGTAGTTTGAAAGCTCTGTATTTCACACACGTAACAACAGCTCCAGACGGATTTATTTCAGCTTCTTCAGCTTATAAAAGATATACTACCTCGTATCAATTGTTCGTAGGATCTGTTGCTATTCCTACAACACCAGTACAAGTACAAGCTTTGGGTAATACTATTGGAGAAGGTACGTACACCGAAGTGACTGCAGAACTTTTACGTGCTTGGCATATTCGTTTGAATGATCAAGATATGGGAACGTTGCTCCAGCCTGGACAAAGTTGGGACGAGTGTGTTAGTGGAGAGAATTCGAGAAGTAATTTCTACATGGGTGTGGAATTGGAATCTTTCAGTAACAAGGACGACACGATCGCGTCTGGAGCGAATGTTCTCAATAACAATGTCGAATTACGAATCAATTATAAACAAGCGGACGCAACAAACACATACAATTTATTGTTCTTCGCTCTCCACGACATTTTCATTGTCATCGATCCAGAGACCGGTATCACCACTGTGGAATTTTAAAAAAAGCGGCCGACAAAAATACAGTTTCAAAAAAAGTATTAAAAAGTTTTTTTGAGTGCGGGCCTCTACTTCAAGTGAATCTTGAATCTTCAAAGTTGTGTCACCTGAAAGAATGTTCCAGGAATGTTTTATCAGGTAGTTCAAAATACAGGAATTTGAAATCCAGGAATTTGAGCTTATGTGTGCTTCATTCATTTTTGTCATTACCGAAAACTTTCAGTGTGGAAACGATTTCCCTGAGTATTTTTTGTGAGAACCATGCAAGCTAAAGGTACATACAGAAAGAAACAACAGTCGGTCAAGTCTTTATTTGGGAGACCTCAGCCTTTGAAAAGAGCAGATGCTATGCCAAGTACTATGGATAATGGCTACCGCTACAACCCCAGCACACCTATCAATATTCCGTACCCTACCTATAAAGACCCCTGCTTCCCAGCTATTCAGGAGAATGTCTTCGAAATCTTGGACTCCAAGGAGATCAACTCCCTGCTAACTGTAGCATTCTGTGGAGTTCGTCGCGGAAGCAGTCATCGTTTGTGGAGTTTCTGTCAGGGGACACCTACTTGTAGGATCGAGAGGCTGTACGCGAAGGTGGATATGGGGACCACGAACGACCGGTTTATGCTTATTCCTGACTTTTTCAGTGATGCTCTGGGTTCTGAGTTCACTTCTTTTCTCGATCATATGGAGGGGGTCTCTGAGAAATGCAAACAGCTGTTCTTGGAAGCAGGCTATGATGCTTCTACTTGGAAATCCCCTGTTCGATCGAACAACGGGGTCGTTCAGGGCTTGCAAGTGAAGGCACGTCAAAAGATAATGTCGGATCGTTTGTATGCACTCGTGGGAAAATCTGTGCAGGCCGTCATTAAGTTGAGCTGTGCTTACTTCACGCCTGAGAGGTGTGGTTTAAGCTTCGAAATCATTGATGTTCTGTGTAAGGATGGGGAACCTAAAGAAGAATGGGTCACTGAACCCCCAATCGATAACAACGACGAAGAATTGCCTTTTCCTGCGGATGATGTAAATGAGGGTTAACCCTTAGTTGGTACTATTCATGTGTTTGTGGGTGTTTTTGTTTGTGATTTGCATGTATTGTAGCCCCTTAATTGCTAATTCTTTTTCTATGTTAACACTTAGTTGAGCATTTTATAATTAACAAACACAAAGTGAAATACTAGTCAGATCGAACGAACATTTATACTTATAACACACCAAGTTATAATATTTAATGTTTTATGGTTATCGTTTTCAGCTTCTCGCTTGGTTACAGTATGTGAATAACCTAGTCTATTTAAAGCAGAAGAAATAACACTAGACTCAACTTTGTTAGTTGTTGTGTATTGGTTACCATTAGTACCAGTATCAAAAGTACCATCCCAATATTTAAGTTCATCAATTAAAATCTCAAGCGAAGTACTATCCCATTCTAAAATTTCAACGGATATATTTTTAACACTTTTTAAATTATATTTATACCCCATTAATTTTTTATATAAATCACCTCTAGTTGATATATAACCGTCAAAATTACCAATTTCATCAGTATAAATTATTAAATCATCACCAAATAATTCTTTTAATCTATTTACCTTTCTTTCTTTCTTTAAATGAAACCTAATTCTATAACTATCTTGTGAACCGTCAGCGGCTATAGATACTAATTGTCTAATAATTTTTTCTGGTATTGACACACCGAAAGTTTCTTCTGGTAATGCAGATAATGGTAACTCTGAAGATGACCTAGTACAAATTGCTTCACTAGCT
>CAIUKX010000134.1 GCA_903899795.1 uncultured Flavobacteriales bacterium | reverse complement strand
TAATTTACCAAAACCAAACAGTGCTGCTTTGGTGATCGAAACTTCTGAACCGGGCTATGTAGCTGTTATAAAATTTAGCGGTTTTGCCACTGCTACCAACATTAGTAAGCAGAAAGAAATCCTTGAAACTACGTTGAAGAAGAAAGGAATATCCTATTCTCGTAATTTTCGATTTCTAGGTTACAATACTCCTTATCAATTATTTGAAAGAAGAAATGAGGTAATCGTAACGCTGAACCTAAACTCATAATAAATCAGAGATCATGATCAGAAAACTAAAATCAGGAGAATATCGGATTTATTCAATTAAAATAAACCCAGAAACTAACAAGCGGAGAAATCTCGGTACGTTTAAAACCTTGGCTGAAGCAAAAAATCATGAGCGACAAATCGAATTTTTTAAAACACTCAAAGGTTAAGTGACCATATAATAATCCTGAAAAATAAATATTATGAAACTATTAATTGTACTGACATCCCATACTGATTTGGGGAATACAGGTGAAAAAACCGGCTTTTGGATTGAAGAATTTACAACACCTTATTATGTTTTGGCGGATGCAGGAGCACAGATCTCCATCGCATCTCCCAAGGGAGGTCAACCTCCTGTTGATCCGAAAAGTGAATTAGCAGATGCTCAAACTTCCTCAACAGAAAGATTTTATAAAGACAACGAACTCATTGATAAGGTGGCACATTCCTTAAAATTGAGCGAAGTAAAACAGGAGGATTATGATGCCGTTTTTTATCCTGGTGGCCACGGACCTTTATGGGATTTAGCAACGGATAAAAACTCAATTCAATTGATTGAGGAGTTTTATAATCATCAAAAACCAATTGCATTTGTGTGTCATGCACCTGCTGCTTTAGTACATGTAAAAGCAAAAAATGGAGAACCACTTATCAAAGGAAAAGCGCTAACGAGTTTCTCGAACACCGAAGAAGAAGCTGTTAAGCTAACCAAAGTAGTTCCGTTTCTATTGGAAGACGAACTTAAAAAGCAGGGTGCACATTATTCCAAAGGAAATGATTGGGCATCTTATGTAAAACAAGATGGGTTATTGATCACAGGCCAAAATCCTGCTTCTTCCGAAGCGGTTGCTCAACTGCTTTTAAAAATGTTGAATGGCGAATCAAAATAGTCCGGGCAATTCAAAAGAAACAGAAACTTAGCAAAAAATACACATAAATAATAAGATCATACTATGAAAACAAAAGCAGAGTTGGAACAAGAGATTATACAGATCACTCTGAAAATTCACAATGAATTTCCGGAATTATCTAAATACATTGCCGAGATGCCCGAAAACTTTTTAGGAAAAGATAATAGCCAATTACACACGAAAAACTTTAAAGAATACTACAATTCCTTAGGCGACGTCGTATTAAAATATGCAAAAACGCATGCTGCCAAAGATGCCAATGCATCAGAGAATTTGAAGCTTGTCGGATACCCGCTCTATGCTCCATCTGAAGACATCTATACTAAAGGCAAAGAGGAGCAGGATCTAAATCCCGAAGACATTTCGAAAAACAAAACACCTAACTCAAAAGAAGGAATAGCAAACGAAATGGACTTTGATGAAGTATTGTCGGGTGATGATTTAGATATTCCGGGATCAGAGTTGGACGATCAGCAAGAAAGTATTGGCAGTGAGGATGAAGAAAATAACTATTACAGTTTGGGAGGAGATGACCACAATGATTTGGATGAAAATAAGGGTTGAATCCATTATTAGACGGAAGACCGCTTCGCTTAATGACATAAGATAGAAGACTAAGAATAGATGAATCATATGGGGTAGTCAAAGGGATAATGGATCAAGTGTGATAGTAATTAATTTATTCGTTATACTATATACAAACACAGATTAATTCATAAAATAATAAACTTTTTTAACACTGATAAACAGTATGTTAAAAACTTTTTTCAAAAAAAATAAAAAAATTTGTAAGGAAATTATACCTTGTTCGACTATATCCTTAAACAGTTTAATTAATTCAAATTTTTAAAAATTATGGAAAACAAAAAATCAATTTTCGGAGGTTCAGTAATTGCAAGTGCAATTATCGGTTTGAGTAGCTTAACAGCTAATGCTTCAACAATGACAAACTATTCAGCGTTGGGAACAGGTGGTGAAGTGAGAGCCGAGTTATTAAGTGCACCAAATTCAGCTTTCGGTTCTCTTGAGTTGACATGCGGAGCGAAAACTGCTAGCAAAAAAGAAGCGAAGGGAAAAGAAGGAAAATGTGGGAAAGGGAAAAAAGGGAAAGGAAAAGAAGGGAAATGTGGTGAAGGAAAATGCGGAGAGGGGAAAAAGAAAAACCCTATGTAATTTTCCAACATCTAAAGAGACCGTCGGGGTGGTCGACGGTCTCTTTTTATTTTATCCGTTTGAAAAAGATCTAAAAAAAAACAAGAGTAAAATTTCATTAACGCACTGTTTTAGGGGTCATAAATGTAACGGTTAAGCAACGGCTAATCTGCCGAAACAAATCATTCAAAATAATACCAATGATAGGACTAGG
>CAIUKX010000133.1 GCA_903899795.1 uncultured Flavobacteriales bacterium | reverse complement strand
CAGGTACTTAACGAGCCATAAGCTGTAGAAAGATCTGTATAGGTTTCAAACACTGGCGGACAAGTATATTGTCCTTGATTATTGGCTGTAGCACCTGAAGCAACATAGCTTAAATTAGCCATGGGTAAGTCAATGTGAATGGTTTTCGAAAGACTGTCAACACATCCGTTTCCATCGGTAGCAATTAAGGTAAAAGTATGCGGAACATTTGTGTAGGCCGGACTTGTTGTTTCATTGTAGGATGTTGTTATGTTGGTTGTATTAGCAGCAAATACATTATCGATATTCCAAGAATAAGTCAAATTTCCAAAACCAGAAGTAATATTATTAGCTGTGAAAAGATCTTGATTACACGCCACAGAATTCAAATTGAAATCTGCGGTCGGTTTCGTGATCATCATTGGAACTGTTGCCGGTGCCGAAGTACACCCGAACGCATCTGTAGCAACAAGTGTTGTTGTAAAATTTCCCTGTGATGAAAAAGCAAAGCTCGTTGTTTGAGCCAAAGAATTAGTCGTTTGGGTTGTTCCATCCGGAAAAGTCCATAAAAAACTACTCAATGGAACTCCGTTTCCTTGTGTACTGGAAAGATTTGTATAAACGGCCGTTATCGGCAAACATCCTGCTGAATCGGATGCGGAAATTGCAGCTACAGGCGGATCGAGAACGTGAAAACCTATAAATTTACTGGAATCCGAACAACCTACAGCATTGGTTGCAATCAGTGACATGGTATACGTCCCGGGAACATTATAAGTATAATTGATCGGATCGCCGTTCACAGTCACTCCATCACCCATATCATAACTGAACGTTGCAACCGGATCTGTATATGTTGAAGTACTGGTAAGCACAACGTTTGATCCGTTGCAAACCGTGTCATTTGATAAAGTAAATCCGGCATCCATACGGGAAATGAAGATCGTCATTGTGGTACTATCAGTACATCCGGTTGTGTAATTATGGACAATCTGTTGGATAACATATGAACCATAGGCATTGTAATTGTGCGCGGTATCTCCTTTATCAGCATCAAAAACATCTGCAGCATTCAGCAAATCATCCGGATCTCCGGGAACACCCCATTGCCATACCATATCCACATTGTCGGTTGGCACACCAGCAATTGCATTGTCGGTAACATTTACATGTACCGGAAAAGATACTGGATTACAGTACAAAGTCGGAACCGTAAATTTTGCAATCGGAGCTTTAATATATACTTGATCTTGCCGTAAAAGTGTATCAAAACAACCTCTGAATTCAACTACTAATTGAACATCAAACATTCCAGTATCGACTGGGTAGTTATATACCGGATTTTGTTGTGTTGATGTTCCTCCGTCTCCAAAATCCCAGTGATAAATTACTTCGCCGGGATTATGCGGTGTTGAGATGACAGAGAGATCGGTGAACGTAACATCATGTTTCGCACATAAATTGATCGGGAAAATTGAAAAATCGACCAAATCGACCATTCCAACCTGGATATAACTTGGTTGCGACAAAATAGCTGTACAACCGTTTTGAGTAGTAATTGTTAATGAAACATTATAGGTGCCTATGGCATAGGTATGAGTTGGTGGGGTTTGACCATTGAAAGTGGTTCCATCACCAAAATTCCAATGCCAAGATACAATAGGATCACCTACTGGGTTAATTGTGGTGGAAAGATCTGAAAACGTCACGGCTAATGGGGCACAACCATTGACGACATTGGATGTAAAATCTGCTACTGGCGGAGAAACAGTGATCATATTATTGATCGTCGTTGTCGCTATACAGCCGTTTGCCGCAGTCATGGTCAAACTAACCGGGTAAGAGCCATTAGCATTGTATACTTGTGCCGGTGGATTTTGAAGATTGGAAGTTGTTCCGTTTCCGAAATCCCAGTGATATACTCCTGCCCCTGAAGTATTGGTAAATGTAACACTTAATGGTGCACATCCTGAACTTGGAGCTGCTGTAAAAGTGGGTACAGGTGGCGGGAAAATAGTAATACTTTGTGTCGTATTTCCGGAACAACCAGAAGCAGTATTTTGCGAGGTCAAACCAATCGTGTATGTCCCGGGAGCGTTGTATATAAAACTTGGATTTTGTGCAGCAGATAACTGACCGTCACCAGATGTCCAACTCCATGTATTTACACCTACAGTCGAACCGTCCGTAATGGGTACTGGTTGACCGACACATCCTGTTGCTGGAGCATTGATTCCGGCTGAATAATCAGAAACTACCAACGTTTGAGTTGTTGTAGTTACACAACCAGTGTTTGTATTTGTGACGGTCAAGGAAACCGTGTAATTTCCACTGGCATTATAGGTAACCGAAGGGGGATTCTGTAAGGTTGAAGTCTGACCGTTTCCAAAATCCCAATTGTAATTTATCCCCGCACCTGAGGTAGAAGTATTGTTGAATGTAACAGCAAAAGGAACTGTACAACCATTACCGGAAGTAGTGAAACTTGCAATTGGATTTGGGTTGACTGTTATATAATTTAGTTTTAATTCGAAATCTGTTCCCCCGGCAGAAATAACCGTCAGCAAAACCTGATAGACTCCAGGATTCATGTAGGTGTAGCTCGGATTATTTAATGTTGATTGACCACCTTCTCCAAAATCCCAGGTGGTACTGATTACAGCTGCTCCTCCGTAGTTGGATAAATTCGTGAAATTTAAGGGTGAACCTGCGCAAACGGTCAGATGGTTAACCGTAAAATCAGCTACCGGTGTTTGAGCACGAAGCATCGATGCGATTCCAATAAAAAGGGATATGGCAAACAAACGTATCATCTCACAAGTAGCAAAATTAAGTTCTCAATCTGAAATTTTAGTTCATATTAGTTGTAATCACACGCTAATATATATAAAATAACGAATCAATCTGGTATTTGGTTAGACGATAAGCATTATTTAGAGTTGCTACCAAATGCGAAAAAAGATCGACGAATACAATTTTACACGTAGAAAAATTACGTAGTTTCTACTGCTTTTGATTCCAAACTTATCAGTAAAACGGATAACAAAACCAAGAGAATTCCCAGATAGGCTATATAAGTTATCTGTTCGTGAAAAAGGAAGACACCTAATACTATAGGGATAATATTCTCGATAATTTGAAGTACTCCGATGTGTTGTTTTTTTACGGTTTGGGAACCACTGTAGATTAAAAAATAAGCCATTCCAGTACAAAACACGCCTAAGCAGATCACCGAAATAAGACCTGAAATAGTAAAATGACCTGAGGAGTAGATCGCGAAGGGAAGCAAGATCGGAATTTGAAGTACATTTTGGTAATACACCAATTCTCCGGCACTGTATCCTTTTAAATATTTCAAGTAGTAGGTGAAGTTCAATCCCAGAAAAAATGCCGATGCCAAGGCAAACAAACTTCCACCGATTGCGCTACTTTGATCGAGATTTGCGAGTCCAGAAATAAAATAAATTCCAAGAATGGATAAAAAGCAGGAAATCCAAGTCTTCAAGGTGATTTTTTCCTTGAAGAACAGAAAAACAAAAAGTACTACAAAAACAGGATGAATTCCTAATAAAACGCCGGAAAGAGAAACGCTTCCGTATTGGATCGATAGAAAATAGAACAGGATGGCAAGTGTCAAAAACAAAGTCCAAACAATAAAATGCACAATTGTTTTTTTGGAGAATTTCAAAAGGCTGGTCTCCACTTTTTCTTTCTGCATCGACAAGTAAATTTTAGCAAAAAGAGCTGCAAAAAATGCTCGTCCCAATGCGATGGAAAAAATACTCAATTCAGCTCCGTATCTTACAAATACGGGAATCAAACCAAATAGACACGCACCTGCAATAATTTTAAAAGAACCGTTTGCCGACATGCCGTTTTAATTTAAAATTACTTTGTGATACTCAATTCCTTTCGCTCCTTGAACAAGCAATGTGTAGACTCCTCTTTCGAATGCAGAACAATCAATCGAGTGATTCGTCAAACCTGTATTTTGTTTTGTGAAAACAGTTTTTCCTAATTCATCTACCAATCGAATTACTTGAAGATCCACAGCATTTAATTCGGAACAAACCACATTGATCACATTTTTCGCAGGATTCGGAAATACTTCCACTGTGTATTTTGAAACGGTTAATTCTTGCAAAGAACTTGTTGTTCCACCATTTAAGTAATGGAAAATAGGTAAGGCCAGTTTATTGATATCATCTGCACCTTGCTCGTTGAAATTATACGAAATGTAATATCCGCCAGGTGCTCTTATGCTAGAAGTATTCGCATAAAAAAGAGCACTGGTATTCGCTACTTCTCCGTAATGTCCACGGTATTCAACACCGCTATAGGTATAGAAATCATATCCCAAACCGTAGGCATTGGCACCGGCAAATTGTGTATTCATCAGTGTAAATGAAGCGTTGTTAATGATCAAACCACTTCTCAATGCCTGCATGAAGGTGATTAAATCGGCTGTTGTTGATACTACATCAGCCCAACCTGTATAGGTGGTCGGATTGATAATGGTTAAATCCACCCATGAACCTCCGATGTTCCAGTAACACCCCATGTGAGGATCTGTAATCTCATTCGCAACAGGGATTTCAGTATTCGTTAAACCCAGAGGTGTGATGATCGTTTGTGTTAAATAATCTCTGCTCGACATTCCAGTGATATTTTCAATGATCATTGCCAGAATGGAATAATTGGTATTGGAATAAGTCCAGGAAGTTTCCGGTGGAAATAATTCACCCTGACTAGCTCCGCAATAGATGGATTCTTCCAACGTATGAGCTCCCGTCGGATTGCTAAGCACATTCATCTGACAGGTTGTATTGGCTCCTGAGTTTGCAATTCCGCTGGTGTGATTTAATAAATCCCGAATTTTTACGGGACTTGAACTGATGATTGTATCGGCAATGATACTTGGACGAAGATACAAACTGATCGGGTCTTCGATGTTGAGCAATCCTTGTTCCTGTAAATGCAGAATGCAGGTTGCCATCATCATTTTGGTGATACTTCCTACCCTGAATTTATCGGTGGAAACTGCCATGGTTTGTGGCTGACCTGACGTTGTTCCTGAAATTGCATAACCTGTAGCACTGTTCCATGTCCATTGACCGGGAACATGCACTTCGATCACTGCTCCCGGAAAAGAAAATCCGGTTGGTAAGGAATGATCCAGGATAGATTGCAATGTATCTGCTACTTCTGCAGGAGGTGTTTGTGATAAAACGGTTCCGTTCATCATTGACAAAGTGCAGATAAAAAAGGTCAAGCGTAAGTAGTATGTTCGCATAGTATGAAGGTTTATTTAAATGAAAGTTACAACTCTTCAACGAATCTGAGCACATTAAAGTTGGAAAATTATAATATTTCAAAAAAATAAATTTTATAGCTAATTATTTCTACTTTAGCATACTTCGTGAGAAAAATACTATTTTATGGAATGAATATTTTTATAACACGAAGGTCACAAAGGTAAAATGTGACGTACTGTGTAGGCTAGAGTGTTCGGACACAAAGTTTGTCAATAGATCCAAAGGATCTATTTCATTCAGATTTTCTTTTCAAGAAAATCCCTAGTGCCCGAAATAGTAACCTGTTCTAGGCGTCCGTTTTTTCGTTGCGGTCTTTGTGTTTAACAACATCCATAAATATAGACGTTGTTTTGAATTTAACTTTTTACACATTGCTATGGAACCCATTTTTGCATTGATCAAATCGCTTTCACAATCTGAAAAAAGGTATTTTGTGTTGTTTTCCAAGTTTCAAACGACAACAACCACGACCAGTTATCTGGCACTTTTCAACCGAATTGTGAAAATGGAAGCCTACAATGAAAAAGACTTGAAAAAGGAATTCGGGGCTGTTCATTTTGCTCAATTGAAAAAGTTATTGTTCAAGAAATTATTGCAGGCTCTTCGCTTGTATTATTCTACCACCAATTCACAAAATGAGATTTTTACGCATATTCATAATTACAAATTACTGGCATCAAGAGGGATTCAAACTTATGCTGAGAAAGAACTGAAACGTGCAGAACACATTGCGCGTGAAGCCGAATTAAATTATGAATTGGCTATCGTTTTTAAGGAACGGAACCTGTTGATCAACGGCATGTCGGATGCAGAAGAATTGCAAAGCAGAATCAAAGAGAATGAATTATTTTTTCAGAAGCAGATCGCTTATATTTCCAATGAACATGAATATGAACAATTGTTTCTCGAAATTGAACTGGTGAACAAACAGCTAGAATCTACACGAAACAAAGAAGAAATGAATCGTGTGACAAATTTCCTGCAACAACCTTTATTGCAAAGTGAAAACAGTGCTTTGAGCATTCAGTCCAAAATTCTCTTCCATTTCAGCAAAGGTTTGGCCTATTATTTATTGAGTGATTATTCGAATTGTTATGTGTTCATGAAACAATCGGCTGAATTGCTGGAACAAAATGAAAGCATTCTAGCCAAACAAGAAGATTTATACGTCCGAGCTCTGGCTAATCAATGTTTGTCGGCCATTCACCTACAAAAAGAAGATGAATACGTTTACGGACTTGAAAAATTGAAGAAAGTAAAACTCTCCGATACTTCAACGGAAGCCAGTAGAGATTATATTGTTTACATTTTACAGCTGATGTTTTTCAATAAAAAGAAGAACTACACCCGAGCACTACAATGGATCGACGACCATGAACCGTTTGCTAAAGAAATGGATGCAAAAATGGACCGTCTCTCTGGAATGCCACAGGAAAAAGTATATAGCGTTTTTCAAAAAGCTATTGCATTTGTGGGAAATAATATGCACAAAAAAGCCTCGCAAGTGATCAATGAATTCATCGGGAAAAAAGGGAAAAGCATGAAAGAAGATGCATACATCACCGCACGGATTTTTTTCTTGTTCATCCGTTTCGAACTGAATGATGAATCTCTCATTGAATCTGAACTTCGGTCTGTGCAACGCTATCTGAAAGAAAAGAACAAATTGTTTTTGTTCGAAAAACACATGCTTCAATTCATCACGCGAATGTTGATTGCTACCTCAGCACAGGAAAAGAAAAATAACTTTCTGAAACTAAAAGAAGAATTAATTGCATTGAAAGAAATTGAATTTGAAAAGAATGCGTTTACTTATTTTGATTTTTCGGATTGGGTGGATAGGTGTTTGTAGGGAAACTCGTTATATAAAAAACTAGTACTTTCGCTTAAATTATGAGTAAAAAATGAATCCGAAAGAATCGGCAACTAAAATCTATTTTCCACATCTGGATGTACTTCGCTTTGTGGCTGCTTTTATGATTGTGATTCTACATTCCTATATTGCTTATACGGGATGGTTTGGTAACATCGGTTTTATGACAGGTGGAACGTTTACTACTCTTACAAAAACCGGAGTAGCTCTTGATCATCTTATACAAGGATTTCACATTGGAGTGGACATTTTTTTTCTAATCAGCGGATTTCTCATCACGTATATCCTGATTGAGGAGAAAAAACTGAATCACAAAATCAATATCAAAAACTTCATGATCCGAAGAAGCCTGAGAATCTGGCCACTCTATTTTGGATTGATTGCTATCTCCCCTTTATTAGTCAAATGGATGAATGATCCGAACCCGGATTATATCTACAATCTCTTGTTTTTGAATAATTTTCACACAATGACCACAAAAATATGGGCTTATCCATTTTCTCACTTTTGGTCGATTTGTATTGAAGAACACTTTTATTTGGTGTGGCCGTTTATCATTGCGTTTATTCCTGTCAAAAAATTACCCTTGGTGTTTTCAATTCTCCTTGCAGGAAGTATTGGTTATCAAATCTATATTTCGTTTACATCCGCGAACGCAATTCTGGATCTTTATCTGAACACATTGTGTAGAATTGATGTCTTAATTATTGGTGCATGCGGAGCATTAATATACTCCAAAAAACCAATTACAGTTAAGTTGCATCCACTCCTAAATTTTGCTTTGTTTATTATCTTAATATTCTTACTAAGTTTTGATCCATTTGCTCATTGGGGAAATCCGATTTCTGCTATTGTGAAAAAATATAGTATAATCGGGATTATTACCGTGTTACTATTGAATTACAATTTCAATCCAAACTTCAAATTTCATTTCCGTCCGAAATCTATCATTCACTACTTAGGAAAAGTATCT
>CAIUKX010000132.1 GCA_903899795.1 uncultured Flavobacteriales bacterium | reverse complement strand
TAAAATGCCTCCGTCGCCATTAGTATAGCCGCTTATATGTTTCCCATTTACAATGTATGATTGGTGACATTTCACAAACTGCGGCTCAGGAAGCAGCACAAGGATTGCAGTAATTGTCAATTCACAATAAATAAAAGTACCATCCAAAAAATAAACAGTAAGTTTTTCATCCTTCGATTCTATATATGTAATAATATTTACAAGCACTCTCACAATATTTTTCATATATACCAAATCAATTCTCCACAACATATAATCCGCATGACTCATCGGAATTTTAACTGCCGCAATTACTTTTGTTGTTTTCATTTGGTTACTGAGCTTGTCGAAGTATTATTTTTGGTGAAGATAGACTTTATTCGGCTGGTTAATTTTATTGTTTCAAATTCTAAATTTCTTAAAACAACTTATACAGTTTTTGCCGATTCGCAAATTGTTTTCCTCTTCTTTATTTTATCACCCCATCTTATAAAATCATTTAATAAAGAATGCTTCCTTTTTCTTTTCTCCTATCCAATTTCCTCCCCACCCTCCCAAAATATTCCCCACCCGCTCCCCTGCAAACCCAACGCGATGTTCTGCAAAACGCTCGCGATGTCTTGCAAACCCAACTCGATGCTCTGCAAACCCAATGCGATGTCTTGCAAAACGCTCGCGATGCTCTGCAAAACGCTCGCGATGTCTTGCAAACCCAAATCGATGCTCTGCAAACCCAATGCGATATCTTACAAAACGCGCGCGATGCTCTGCAAAACGCTCGCGATGTCTTGCAAAACCGATTTGCCCATTCACTTTTCACCATCTTCTGTAAATTATACCCTCAAAACTGTGAATTATCCCTCCTCACTGTTAATTATCGATTTATCGAAATAATGCAAACCATTCAATTACTTTTACCTCTATAAACTAAATAAATAAAAAATATCATGGCATTAAACGATAAAAGTATAGCACGCCTGAATCAATACGGTGAATTAGCATTATTATTCAATAATAATCCAGACCCTGTAGGAATGAACACCGCCTTTGCCGACAGAAAAATTCTCTGGGATGACACCCTGAAAACCTGTTATTCCTACAGAGATACCGCAAACACAAGCACAAAAGGATTCACCAAAACAAAAAATACTGACAAAAAAACAACCAGCAAATCAGCCTTTGCCGTTACCGGAAAAGGACTTTCGTATGCCATCACTACAAACAACACCACTCTTCAGGGACAAATGGCACAATTAACACAAAATTATATTTACCGCACCAACGACCCCGATTTCGCAGGAGCAATTCAAAATATCTACGATAAATTAAACCCATTCATCGCCTCCGACCCCACCGGTACAGAAGACTATTTCACCACCATCATTTTAGATGCCGTTCAAAAAGACAAAAGTTTTTATGAACTCTCTCTTGGTCAATACAAAAATGCCGTAGGCATCATCAACACAGCAAAAGGCAACTTTGTCGCATTCTCAATTCCCGAAATGGACAAGCACATCACATTCATGGAAGGCTTCCTCACCGACATCGCAGTTTCATACCCCGATTTCGTAACCCAATTCAAAGCCATAGTTCAAAAACTTTCAGTAATCGGAAAACGCAACCAGGGAATGAGTGCCGTAATGACTTACGCCATAGATGGCAAAGTAATAAACACAGTCGGCGAATTCAGAATTACAAATTATCCCGCCATCAAACATCCTAAAATCATACATACAAATACCAACGGAATAATTGATTTGCTTCAATTGAAAATCGGAACATGGGATGGCATTTTTTCTGCACCCGGCTGCATCGACCAGCCAGTTACCGTTAAAGTAACAAGTAAAAAAGTAACACATTTTATAATCAAAATGGTAGCAGGTACCAATTCAGTTGCGCCACTGGCAGTAACTGTTGTAGTGCCGCCAACAGAGCCACCCCTAACACCTCCCGAAGAAACGCCCGTTATTCCGCCAACAGTATAAAAAGAGAATTTTATCAAACATAAAAAAAGGACAGTTACTTTTACAGTAACTGTCCTTTTGATTTTTCAAGTGGAGTCC
>CAIUKX010000131.1 GCA_903899795.1 uncultured Flavobacteriales bacterium | reverse complement strand
CAAATCTTGGCCTTTTTGCATATAACAATCACTTTTACATCCCGAATTATCTAACTAAGCTCCGCACAAGCCGGATTACGAAATTAAAATCGGATAACCGGAAAAATAGCTGGATTTGCACCATGGGAAACGGCTTGTTCAAACTGACTGCTGACAATCAATTGATCCAATACAAAAACATTCCTTCAGAAGTCATCAATGATATCAGTTTTATCAGTCATGGCAGGGTTTTACTTTCAACCAATAAAGGCCTGTATATCAACTACACTGGTGAATTAAATACAAAATCAGCCTGGGTTTTAATTTTAGATGATGAAATAATTGAAGCAGAAGAATTTAATCATTCTATTTACATCGCCACAAAGCAAGGTTTAATCTCTTTGAACAAAAAATACTTGCTCAAAAATGATCGTTCCAAATTTTACCTTGAGTCCATTTCCGCTAATGGTAAAAAAATCAATCTGAGCAAAATTGAATTAAATCACAAGCAGAATGATTTGTACTTCAATTTTGATTATTTGGCTTATCAATTTCCAGATAAAAAGTTATACTATAAATTGTACGGAAATTCAGCAACAGAAGGCATCATTAAAGGCACTCAAATTCATTTACAAAATCTAGTTCCCGGACATTATACAATGACAGTTCGTCCGTTCGTTCATTTGAATTCAAAGCAAATTTTCACTTTATCCTTCTATATTGAACCTGCATTTTGGCAAACAGGCTTTTTTTACTTTTTAGTCATCATCACTTCCTTGATCCTCATTTTAGCGTCCACCATTTTCATCATAAAACGCATCAACAGAAAGGAAGAACGAAAGGCTGAAATCAATACGCTGCTTACGGAGTATAAATTGATTGCTTTAAAAGCGCAAATCAATCCTCATTTCATATCAAACTCTTTGGCAGCCATTCAACAGTTAATCACGACGAATGAAGAAGGAAAAGCGAATCAGTACATTGCTAAATTCAGCTTACTTATTCACCATGTACTGAATTATTCGGATAAATGGGCTGTACAGTTAAAACGGGAGTTGGAAATTATCGATTTGAATGTTGACCTTGAACAACTTCGCTTTGGAAATAAATTTCTCTTTGAAATTGATGTAAATCCTTCGATAAATACGACCGAAATTTACATTCCTCCCTTGATTACTCAACCGTTCATTGAAAATGCAATCTGGCATGGATTATTGCCTTTGAAAAACAAAAAGGAATTGAAGTTATTGGTCAAAGTTGACTTGATTGATACCGATTTAATCATCTCGATCATTGACAATGGTGTGGGAAGAAATCCTGCTAAACAACAGCATCAACTGCGTGAATCAAAAGGTATTTCCATCATCAAAAGCAGAATGGAAACGTTGAATGAACTCTACTCAACAAGTGGGGCTACGATCGATTTCATTGATTTGAAGGACATCCATGAAGAACCAAGTGGTACACAAGTAAACATTATTTTTCCAATTTCTATTTTAGAAAATTTATACGATGACAAAAATAAAGAGCGTTATTATTGATGATGAATCGGCCAATATTCATTTACTTTCGAGTTTATTGAATAAGCATTGTCCGGATATCCAAATTTTGGGAGAAGCAGAATCAGCTGAAGCGGCATTTACTTTGATACAAGAAACAGAACCTGATGTTGTTTTTCTGGACATTCATATGCCCGATAAAAATGGTTTTGACTTACTTCGCATGTTTTCTAAAATTAATTTTCAGGTCATTTTTGTCTCCGGTTTTGACGAATATGCCATCCAAGCTTTTGAATTCAATGCGGTAGATTATATCCTCAAACCAATCGATTATTCAAAATTGATTATTGCCGTCAACCGTGTTGTGGATCGAATTGATAAAAAGAGTAATCATGACATCATCCATTTTGTCCATTCCATTGATGAAAGAAGTCATTCGATTAAAAACATCACCTTGCATCACAACGGTAAGGTCTATATCGTAGATGTGAATGATATCTGTTACATCAATGCTTTAAGGGGTTATTGTGAAATCATTACTTCTGCCAATCAAAAACTGATCTCTTAGAAAACACTTTCTGATTATGAAGAACTTTTGAATCCCATGGAAAATTTCATTCGCGTGAACAAAAGTGTGATCATCAATATTCTCCACATCACCAATTATACCAAAGGAAGTACTTGTTACATCGATATGAAGCACAATAAAGAAATCATTGAAGTTTCTAGGAGAAAAAAAACGACCATTATTCAGTTCCTAAAAAGAAAGATGTTTGCTGATGTTTGAAGAAAATAAGCTGTTGATATGGCTTTTCTAT
>CAIUKX010000130.1 GCA_903899795.1 uncultured Flavobacteriales bacterium | reverse complement strand
TAGGTGAAACAACAGCTAAATCACTCGTTGAAAGAGGTTTGAATCCCGATTTTGTTGGTCGGAATTCTGGAAATCCAAGCGAAATTGCCGAACAATTCAAAATGTTAGTGGCGGATAAAAAAGTACTTTTTCCTCAGTCATCCATTTCTAATCGTACGGTAGCTTCAATTTTTCCGTCTGAACAAATCGAAGAGGTAAGCATTTATCGTACGGAAGTTAATCTGCAACAGATTCCGGATTGCGATGTATACGTTTTTACCAGTCCGTCGAATGTAGATGGTTTTTTAGAATGCAACCAAATTCCTATCCACGCAAAAGTTATCGCTTGGGGAAAAACCACTGAAAATTATCTATTGAAAAAAGGGTTGAAAGTAGTGTCCACATTAGAAAATTCAACACTGGAACAATTGATTAGGGAATTGAATGTAAAATTTTAGGATTGATATAGAATTGTCAATATAGAGATTCTAGTCATTCAAACCCAGTTCAATCTTCGGATCCCAATAATAATACTTAAAATTTACTATTTGATCTTTTTCAATTTTTAAACCCTCCTTCTCTAATAACTCTTGCATTAGAGAAGGGGGATTAAAATGCATTTTACCGGTTAACAGTCCATTCCGATTGACGACCCGATGTGCGGGAACATCTTTCAAGCCATGAGCTGCATTCATTGCCCAACCAACCATTCGACTGGAACGAGCCGATCCTAAATAGTTGGAAATGGCACCGTATGAAGTAACTTTTCCTTTCGGAATCATTCTGACTACGTCATAAACATTCGCAAAGAAATCTTTGTTTTTATCGTTTATACTCGTAATCATCGTTCATTTAGTTGCGAATAATTCTTTGCGTATACAAGGCACCATTCAAATTGATGGATACAAAATACAATCCTTTGTGAACTGAAGTTCCTTCTGTACTTGTTCCATCCCAATTGATGGTTACTTTGTCTGAATTCACAACTGAATTAGAGCATAGTTTGTTAATGACATTACCTTGTGTATCGTAAATATAGACCGTCAAATGATCACCATTTTTGCTTGGGAAGGAAATACTTGTACTTTCGTTGAAAGGGTTGGGAGCAACTGAAATAATACTTTCTTTGTTCAGAGGAATATCTTTCAATCCGGCATTCATCAAAGCTTCCATGTCATAATTTTCATCACCGGTTTGATAAACCATATAGTGATAATAGAAAATAAACATTTCATCTGTTGTATTCAATCCAGGATAAACTGTAATCGGTGGATTGTGTGGATTATCAAGGTTATTTGTTGTATTATCGTAGGTTCCGATTCCTTTTAAAGTCGTTCCTGTTGGCAGATGGATGATGTGTTTAAAGAAATAGAAATCCTGCCAGTGGAAATCCCATTGTGGAAGTTCGATAAAAGGCAAGGTATCATGAGCAGCCGTAACTCCAAAGGATTTCATCGTTTTCCCTAATAAATGTTGATGCGGGAAAACACTTAAAAGTGAAAATTCAGAAGTTGTGGGGCCATATTGACCTGATACGGTTGTTACCTGATTGGCAGGAAGTGTAAAATTCCAGTTCTGAATCAAATCCGAGGCAAAAACTTCCCGGATTCCGGTTTCATTGTCTGGATAAAAATGAAAGATCACTTTTGTACTGTCATATTCACCAAAACTTCCGGCAGGATAATGCATGTTAAAATAAATGTGTGAACCTGCAGGCATACTGATTCCCAGTTTCAACGGATCGTTACAAGGTAAAGTCAGAGGCGAACTTCCGGGAGTATATCCGGCAATTAATTTTGTATTTTGATTACTTGGACTCGAACAATTTCCACCAATAGTATCTGTTACTTCACTTCCATTTGGATCTAAGAAGATCAAAGCATGATGGACGATCGCACGATTTCCTGGAATTACTTCAACTGATTTGATTTTTTTGCCAGAAGCCAAACCGGTCGGAACAGAGAAGCAAACATAATCATCAGCACCTACCTGAGCTTTACTCATGTATTTTGGAATCTGAACTTCTAAATCTCCAGGCCCTAATAGAGAACCTGTTGGAAATACAGGTAAAGGTGGAGTATTAGCAGCATTTCCTTCCGGAGCACCATTTGTAATCCAGTTTAAAATGGTTGTTTTATCTGTAGAACTCAATGCCCGGTTGTGAGAATATTGCTGATAACTATTATTCGGTGGCCAAGGTGGCATTTTATCATTGGTGACATAAGAAGCTATCGCAGTAGTAATTGGATTAACTTCTGAATATGTAGTCAAAGGTGTAGTTGAAATACCTCCAGCGTGGTGGCATTGAGCACACTTTGCATAAAAGATGGATGCAACGTCGTCACTCCACGTTTGTGCTTGACTTGCAAATCCAATAAATGTGAAAGAGAATAGTAATAATTTCTTCATAGCAGATTAAAAT
>CAIUKX010000129.1 GCA_903899795.1 uncultured Flavobacteriales bacterium | reverse complement strand
TAAATAAGAAATTAAATGTTCAAGACAGTTGTTTAAGCAAGCCAAAATCAATACTTGATTTAAGCCTTACTTTCGCCTATTTGGCCTAAAACGAAGTCTATTATAAAACATATTGGGAATGTTAGGGCTAACGAAATTCAAGTTTTTGACTTCATCGACACTCATTTTAGTCATTTGTCTGATTCTTTCAACAAGCACAGTTCTGTCTATCCATTCCGTTTTGACGCTAAAATATAAAGAAAAAATTTTTCAAAGATTTAAATTGAAAGAATAATACCAATTGCTTCGTTAGATACGACAAACTGGAAAACTGCGGAATTAACGGGTGTGTATAATTGCAAAGTGGACTTTGATCCGCCGATAATGATTCCTAGTAATACTTCCTTTTGGGCCGGAGTGATATTGCCAGTTACTGTTGGTGATACAATTGCTGTACTACATACCGCTCAAAATAGCTTTCCACTTTCGATTACTAATAGTGGTGAGTTTTGGGCAGATTATACCTTTCATTCATTCGGTGATCCGACTAATTGGAATGATGAGATTGCTTTAGCAGTTTTTCCTGTAGTCTTTTTTTCAGATGCAGGACTTAAGGCAATGCCAAAAGTAACTACTTCAATTTATCCAAATCCAGCAGATGAAGTTTTAAATATTGAATTCAATACGACAGTAAAAACAGTTGAAATAATTACGCTTGATGGAAAAATTGTTACTTCAAAAAATACAGATAAAAGCACAGCTTCGATTGATGTAAGAAGTCTTACAAGTGGAATATACTGGTGTCGAATTACTGCTGTAAGCGGAGAAATAACCACTCATAAATTCGTTAAGAAATAAAGCTTATTTCTGAAGATTAATAAATAACTCAGTTCCTCTTCTCGGTAGTATAGAGTTGTAGCATTCTTCCATTATTAAGGATGAAAAATACGGTTGGAAGAGAATTCTATATTCTGCTTCATTCCCTCCGAATGGTGGTCCACTTTCAAAATCACGGTTAAAAAGGACTCCAACCAATTTCCCTTTATTAGTTAATAATTCGAAAACTTTTTTTGCGTATTCCTTTCGCAAGGAAGGATCAATGGCACAAAACAGGGTTTGTTCCAGAATTATGTCATAACTTCCCTGATGTTGGAAAAAATCATCACAATGCAGATGAGATGCAGGGAAATCTGGATTTCGTTTGGCAAAAGCATCCAAAGGTTCTTTGGCAAAATCGATAAGGTGGACATTTGTAAACCCTTTTTGGAATAAATATTCACCTTCATAACCATATCCACAACCAGGAATTAATATGGAAATTGCTTTATCATCTAATTGATCAATATATTCTTTGAGAGGAGTTGAAATAGTACCTAGATTCCAAGGTGAATTGTTTTCAAGGTATCGGTTGTCCCAATATTTTTCGTCTAAATTTTCCATGGCTCAAATATAAGGAATTAATGATTCCTCACTAGCTTGAAATTGAGAGACAATTTGATCGTTTTTTACCGTGAATGTTTAAGCTTGTATTTATGTAGTGTTTGTTGATGTACAGCTGATAAAGGGCTTAAACTGGGCTTTCCTATGGAGTAGATATTAAGTTAACCTGGTTGAACCCTGGTCAAACCCTAGTCGAACCCTAGTTGAACTTGTGAAAAATAATAAGCTTAGGAGAATTTCCCTTTCTGCTAAAGATAGGATTTTTTCACATTTATCTTTAATCTTGGAATAAAAAAAATATCATCCTACTCTATAAAATTTAATTCGTTTAACGGGTTCTATGTTCACTTAGTATAAAAGATTCATTATACATTTAATGTCAAAAATTCACTCAAAGTATTCCTCCGAAAAATTGACCAAAAAAACCTTGTTAGTGGCACGAGTTAAAGCAGTATACAACCAACGGTAATAATCGCTGTTCATCATTTCTTCCGTCATATAACCTTGATCAATAAAGACATTGGACCATTGGCCACCCTGTGATTTGTGACAG
>CAIUKX010000128.1 GCA_903899795.1 uncultured Flavobacteriales bacterium | reverse complement strand
GATCAAAGATTACCGTGTGAATTTAAAAGGAGGAGATCCTGCACCAAGTGAAAATTTTATGATCTCATTGAAAGCGGGATTGAAATATCGGTTTTTGCCTGTCAGTAATCCTGATAATAAGAAGAAAATGATCATGTCGATCTATTTGAACCAGCAAAAAGGGATGCTCTTGGCAACCTCCTTTATGAAAGCAACCGGAAAACACTATCCAACGATAGATTTTACCTGTAAAACTACGGGTACTTTCTATCTTTTCTTCGAGATGGAAGGAGGAGAAAAAGGTTGTGGTGTTGGCTTGTTTGCAGTAGAGAATTAGTTAGCTGTAATTGTCTGAAAAGATCATTGCATTGAATTGAAAAAGCGCTCGTTCCAAGCATCGGAACTGCGCTTTTTTAATATTATCAAACTCTTAATAATTCAACATCAAAGATCCAACATCAACTCAATAATTTCCTTTGCTTCCTTCACATCATGCACCCTTAATACAGCCGCGCCTTTCAGCAATGCAACAGTATTCAGAGCCGTCGTTCCATTCAAAGATGCTTCGGGAGTTGAATTTAACTTTTTGTAAATCATGGATTTTCGGGAAAATCCCGCCAATATTGGTTTTCCGAGGAATTTAAATTGATCCAGTGAAGCAAGGATTTCGTAATTCTGCTCTACCGTTTTTCCGAAACCAAAACCGGGATCCAGGAGAATATCTGTGATTCCTTTTTCATGTAAAACGGCGATTTTTTTTGAGAAAAAAGAGAACATCTCAGTAAGCAGATGATTGTATTGAGGATTGACTTGCATTGTGTCAGGCATGCCCTTCATGTGCATCAGTACATACGGACATTTGTAATGCGCGACGATATTCAATAACTCGGGATCGATCTCCCAGGCACTGATGTCGTTGATGAGGTCAGCTCCGTTTTCAAGGCCTATTCGGGCAACTTCCGAACGAAAAGTATCCAGTGAGACAGGAATGGATCCGAATTCTTTGTTAATCAGCGTCAGAACAGGTAAAATCCGATTGATTTCTTCCTGGATTGAAATTTCTTTCGCTCCGGGACGAGAGGAATAACCTCCGATGTCGAGAATATCTACTCCATCTGAAATCATTTTTTCAATTTGATTAATTAGTTTGATTTCAGTTGAATACCTGCTTTCGGCGTAAAAGGAATCAGGAGTGCAGTTGATAATCCCCATCACTTTAGGCTTACTGAAGTCAAATAATTTATCCTTCAACCGAAAGCGATTATTTATCGGAAAATATGTATCTTCAACCCTTAATAAACTGTGCATACTTGAAATAAATGAGTCAAACTTCACTAGAATATACAAATATAATCAATGTTTGTCGGGAAATTTTCACGAAAAAAACAAAAGACTATGGAACAGCTTGGAGAATTTTACGTCCGAGTTCGTTAACCGATCAGATTTTCATCAAGGCGCAGCGCATTCGTACCATTCAGGAAACGGGAGAAAATAGGGTAGGAGAGAGTGTCTTTGATGAATTTGTAGCCATAGTAAACTATTGCATTATGGCCTTGATTCAAGTGCGTGAATCCGATTTGAATGATTTGGAACTGGATAAAGATTTGGCTATTTCCTTGTATGAAAAATATGCTACAGAAGCGTACGAATTAATGTTGAAAAAGAATCACGATTATGGTGAAGCTTGGCGTGACATGCGGGTAAGTTCACTGACCGATTTGATTTTGATGAAAATTTTACGCGTAAAACAAATTGAAGATAATAACGGAACTACGCTCATTAGTGAAGGGATTGATGCTAATTATTTTGATATGCTCAATTATTCAGTTTTTGCAATGATCCATTTAAAAAAATAATTCGTTTATGAATCAATTGGTTACGTTCCAAGGACGGTCCTTCTTATTCAATGCATTGTTTGTTCTCCTGAATTTGGTGGGACTTACCTTGGTTGTGATGGGATTTCACAAGAATTTTGAGGAATTCAAATGGGTATTGGCTGCTTCAGGAGCAGCTTTAATTGTTTTGACAACTGCTGGATTGTTAATTTTCCGCGGAAGAATCATGATGGCAGGTGTAGCACGTGTTCTTGTCGGCGGTTTATGCATCGTTTCGGGATTGATCAAAGCAAATGATCCGGTTGGATTTGGGTACAAATTGGAAGAATATTTTGAAGATGGGGCACTCGCTTACCGCATCAAAGAATTGTTTGGTGCTCCTGGATTTTCACTGGAATTCTTGATGGACTATGCTTTGCCGCTAAGTATCATCATTTGTTTGGCTGAAATTATTTTCGGGGTTTTGCTCATCATCGGAGGAAAAATAAAATTGATGTCCTATCTGGTGATGGTCATGATGTTGTTTTTTACATTCCTGACATGGCATACAGCTAACTGTGATCCAGATGTGAAGTTTGTGGATCGTGATACGTACAAAATGTCGGATCATATTGCCCTCCTGAAAATTGAGGAAGCAAAAACGAACAAAGCACTTAAGATTGTGTCCAGAACCTCTGATTATTTGGTGGTAGACGAGAAGAAAGCACCTCAGTGTGTCGCGGATTGCGGTTGTTTTGGAGATGCGATGAAAGGTTCGGTCGGCAGATCATTGACGCCTCATGAATCCTTGTGGAAGGATTTGATATTGGTTTATTTGTCCATTTGGATTTTCTTCGCTCAATGGATCATTAAACCGAATACGACAAAGCAAAACCTTGTTTTTGGAACTTCCGCTTTATTGATCATTTCGTTTTTCTCATGGGTATTCGGTTGGTACTTCCCAATTCTTTTCGGACTCTCAGTCATTGTCGGAGCTTTATGGATCGTTAGAGCTGGAGGAAAAATCTTCGGAAATTACGGTGGAGCGACGCTGGTTGTAACGATCATTTCCATGTTATTCATTACCTATGTTTTGATGTATGATCCTCTGAAAGACTACCGTCCTTATGCGGTGGGAAGCAACCTGATGGAAAAAATGCACGATGGTATTGAAGGCAAGTACGAGAGTATGTTGGTCTACAAAAACAAAAAGACGGGAGCAATTCGCGAGTATTCTGCAAGTTCAAAAGCATACATGAATTCCAAAATATGGGAAAATAAAGATTGGGTTTACAAAAGCATGGTGCAGAAAACGATTGTTGAAACGAAAATCCCTTCAATTGCAGACTTTGAACCATATATCGATATTACGGAAGTAGGACCTGATGAACTCAGTATGGGATACATTCAGGCTTTGTTTCAATCTTCAAAAATCAAAGCATTGCGTTTACAAGATATAACCTATCATTCAACATTAGACATTCCAATTGAAGAATACAACCTGATCGATTACCCGGCAGAAAGTTACAAAGTCGAAGATACGGTGGAGATGATGAAGCAGGACTTGACGGATATCGGTATAAAAGATTTGATTCTGACAAGTAAGCAGATTTTCATTCTTTCTTCACGAAACATCAAAGATGCCAATTGGAATGAAATTGAACGATTGAAAGAAATCAACCAGGCATGTAAAAAGAATAACATACCATTTGTAATGATTTGTACTTCCAACCGAAAAGACATTGATGCATTCCGAAAAAAATACAATTTCCACATACCTGTTTTCGTGAACGACGAAAAAACACTTCAAGCAGTATCAAGATCGAATCCTGCATTATTGGTGATTGAAAAAGCAGTTGTTAAAGGCAAATACCCACACAGAGCATTGCCTACTTTTGATTGGTTGAAAAATAATATTTTACAGATAAAATGAGAAAAAAAATTGTTGCTGGAAATTGGAAAATGAACTTGGGGAAACAAGAAGCAGATCAGCTTTTTGATGGAATCTCACAACAACTTTCGAAAGAAAGTAAAGCAGATGTGATGGTGTTTCCACCGGCAATATACCTGGATCGATTGGTGCAAAAAAATGATCCAACGATTACCATCGGAATTCAAAATTTTTATCCGAAAGAAAAAGGAGCATATACCGGGGAGATCAGTGTTGCTCAGGTTCGAAATATTGGGGCAACCCACGTATTGATCGGTCACTCCGAAAGAAGGGCTTATTTTCAGGAGTCGAATGTACTTTTGAAAGAAAAAGTGGATGCAGCTTTGGAACATGATTTAACAGTGGTTTTCTGTTGTGGTGAACCTTTGATGATTCGTGAAATGAACCAGGAAATGACATTTGTACGCATGCAGTTGGAGGAAAGTCTTTTTCATTTGGAAAGTGCACAGCTCCAAAAATGCATTATCGCGTATGAACCCGTTTGGGCAATTGGTACCGGAAAAACAGCTTCCGTTGAACAAGCAGAAGAAATGCACGCAGCGATTCGCTCGTGGATTCTTGAAAAATACGATGCCAATACGGCAAATGCAATCTCTATCTTGTACGGTGGAAGTTGCAATGCTGCCAATGCGCAGGAGCTTTTCGCTTGTCCGAATGTGGACGGTGGTTTGATTGGTGGAGCAGCTTTGGAAGTAGAATCTTTTATTCAAATTATACAATCATTTTAATGGATTATCTTGAATTAACCATATCTGTTTCTCCACGTGAACCCTGGACGGAAATTCTTACGGCTGAATTGGCTGAAATGGGGTTTGAAAGTTTTGTAGACACGGAAGAAGGGGTACAGGCATATGCGCCCGCTGATAGGGTTAATCTCGAAGAAGTAATCAAAAACTCTTTGTTGTCAGCTGAAAATACAGAAGTTACATTTGAGTTGGAACAAAAAATAATTCCCCATCAGAACTGGAATGCACAATGGGAATCTGATTTTCATCCGGTGGAAGTTGAGGACTATCTGACCATTGTAGCTCCGTTTCATGATAAGGAAAATCGCAAAGGAATGGTAGTTGAAATTCAGCCGCAAATGTCATTTGGAACAGGACATCACCAGACAACATGGTTGATGTCGAAAGCACTTTTTGAAATTGATTCCATGCCTGCCGATGTTCTGGACATGGGAACAGGTACGGGTGTTTTAGCGGTAATAGCCGAAAACCTGGGAGCCAATTCAATTCTTGCAATTGATATAGAGGATTGGTCGGTTGTAAATGCAATAGAAAATGGAGCCCGAAATCAATGTTCAAAAATCGAATTTTTATGCGGTGACGTGGATTTGATTAATGGGAAAGAATTTGGATTGATAATTGCGAACATTAACAAAAATGTCCTGAAAGCCCACATGGAAAGCTACAGTTTAGCATTGAAAAATAAGGGGATTTTATTGCTAAGTGGTTTTTTTGACTCAGACGTGGATGAACTTGTAACTTTTGCAAGTAAATTTAGTTTAAAGGTTAATAGAATCTATTCGAAAGAAACCTGGGCAGGAATCTGGCTGACGAAAGAATAATGAACTAAAACAATACTACTATGTTAAGAAAAATTTACTTATTCGTTTGTGTTTTTGTACTTAATACCACTGTTTTTGGACAATCATTTTCCAATGACAAAGAAAAGTTTGTCAAAGAATTTCAAAAATCATTAAGTGATTTTGGAAAAGGTGAGTTCCAGGATTTTGCGAAAAGAGATTTACCGAAAATGTTATTGGAAACATCTGAATTTCCATCAAACTATTTCACCAAAATGGTGGAGACCTGTAATTTGATGGAAACGAAACGGATGTCACCCTATCCGGAAATGTATAATTATGTTTTCTCAGTTTATTCGTTTATCAAAGGGAAACAATCTTCCGACAGTTATACAGCTTGGCATAGTTCCGTGGACAAAATGCTGGATGCGAAAAATGTAAAGAAATTCGAAGACTTTATTGGCTTTTCATCGCTTTTTTTCTCTAGAAAAATCATCGGTGACAATGCCAATTTTGACTGGTATTACATCGGAGGGAGTTATTCTTTCGAATATTCCGATAAGCCGATGTTCAAGTGTTCAAATGGACAATTGGTGTGCCGTGTCAACAATAACGATGACAAAACAAAAAAAGAAATTCCTTACGTAGACAGTTTATCGATCTGGAATACAGCGGGAACGTATGATCCAATAGCCAAAAAATGGGCTGGAACAGGAGGTACAATGACTTGGGAAAAAGTAGGGCTGCCTAAAAATCAAACTTCTGCTGTCTTAAAAGATTACGAGGTTTCAACCAGAGTTTCTACATTTTCTGCTGACTCTGTCATTCTAACGACACCTTATTTCTCAAGAACCATCAAAGGACATATTGCAGACAGAGCTTTTAAAATCAACCGCGAAGAGGATAAAATTTACCCGCAATTTACTTCCTACGAAAGACGTTTACCGATTAAGAAAATCAAGCCTGATGTGGATTACGACGGAGGTTTTTCATTGATTGGAGCTAGTTTTGTTGGAATTGGTTTTCCGAAAGATCCTGCGCAAATGGTCATCTATAGAAATGGGAAGCCTTTTATTACGGCTGCTTCACAGGAGTTTATCGTTTCGAACACCAAGATTTTTGCCATAAATACGGCTATAAAATTATTGTGCAACGATGACAAAGATTCAATTACACATCCCGGTTTGGATTTTACTTACGTTTTTGAACGAAAATCAATTGAGATGACCCGAACTAAATTCGGTAACGGTCAGGCTCCCTTTTTTAACTCCTACCATCAGGTCGATATGTTCATGCCTAAATTGGTATGGAACACGGAGTCAACCGATTTGATTTTAGCCTACGAAATGGGAACCAGCCAGGAGCAAAAAAGAGCTTGGGTTGAATCGAAAAACTTTTTTGATGCCCGTTTGTATGACAAGTTGCAGGGAATGGAATCCGTTCACCCGCTGGTAGCCATCTATAATTATTCTTTCAAGCACGATGAATACGTATTGCCTGAAGGAAAAGTAGCAACTGCATTGAGTAAAACCGTGGAACAGGTGAAACCGACTTTATTGGATTTGGCGAGTTATGGTTTCATCAGCTATGATACCGAAGCGAAATTGATAACCGTTAATAAGAAATTACAAAATTTCGTTTTGGCTAAGTCAGGCAAAAAAGATTTCGACAACTTGATTTTTGAAATGGACTTACGTCCGAAAAAATTAGAAGGATATACACCGGAACAGATCAAACGCGATAAAAATTTACAATTCATGGACTCTGTTTTTTACGCTTCCAACGAGGAACGTCGTATGATGCCGGAATTTGGAAGGATGAGTTTAAGTTCGTTGGAGTTAAACCTGAAGGCAATCGATAAGGTGGTGATTTCCGATGTTCAAAACACAGTGGTATTCCCGGGTAACAAGGAAGTGATTTTAAAACAGGATAGAAACTTTGATTTTGCCGGTTGGATCAATTCTGGGAAAATGGAATTGAATGTGATCGCTTCCACCTTTAATTATAAAGAATTCAAGTTTACGATTTTAAAAACACATAAATCATTGTTCAGAGTTATGCCGCTGTCTGAAGCAGACGGTAAGCGACCGATTGCGATGATGAGTAGTATCAATGGAATTATTGGTGAATTGTTTATCGATAATCCGAGCAACCGATCCGGACAAAATCCTAAGTTTACGACCTATCCGCAGATCAAAGTGACCAAACCGTCTTATGTATATTACAACTCTCAGGCAATTTACAGGGGAACATATGATAGTTCACGTTTCTACTATACGGTTGACCCTTTCTTCATGGATAGTTTGGATAATTTCAATGAAAAATCATTTAAAGTAATCGGTGAGTTGACTTCTGCGGGGATTTTCCCAAAATTCAGACAGGACTTGACTATTATGCCTGATTATTCTTTTGGATTTTCTACAAAGGCACCCGAGGGAGGATATGATTTCTATGGTCCGGGATCCAAATACACCAATAAAATTATTCTATCCAACAATGGATTACAAGGAGCAGGTTTAATTTCCTTTGTGAAATCTGAATCAGACTCGAAGGCTTATACTTTTTTCCCGGATTCTACCATTGGTTTAGCTAAGTTTAAAAATACACCTGTAGAAGCTGGAGTTCAATTTCCGGATGTTACCTGTGAAGCAGCCAATGTAACGTACATCCCGAAACAAAATTTATTGAAAGCTGCATCTACACCGAAATTCGATCTGCTTTTCTTTCAAGAAGAGGCAAAATTGAGAGGTACCGCATTGGTTCGTCCATCCGGAATGCGTGGATTTGGATTGATGAATTTCAAACATGCAACGATGCTTTCACATGATTATGCATTCAGCCGTTGGGATATCGATGCAGATACCTCCGGATTCAGTTTGAAAAACCAATATTTGGAAGAAGACGAAGAACCGATTGCTTTGAGGACGGACAATGTTCAGGGACACGTTTCCTTCAAAGAGCGAAAAGGTGAATTCAAGTCGAATAACGGTGAAGCCCGACTGGATTTCCCGATTAACCAATACTACTGTACCATGGATAAATTCACATGGTTCATGGATTTAGAGTCGATTGAGGTAGAAGCAAAAGGTGGAGAAGAAACAGCAAATGCCGACCTCGACCTCCTTGGTCCGAATTTCTTCTCATCACATCCGGATCAGGATTCACTCCAGTTCAGGGCACCAAAAGCGGCATTTCAGTTAAAAGAAAAATCGATCAAATGTTCTCAGGTACGTTACCTGGATGTCGCCGATGCACGTATCTACCCGGATAGTATGCAGGTGACCATCCGTAAAAAAGCAAAAATGGACCCGTTCCAGGATGCAAAGATTGTGGCCAACTACATTACGCAATACCACAAATTCCTACACTGTTATGTTCAGATTACAGCTCGTCGTAAATACTCAGGAAAAGGAATTTATCCATACTACGATTTGGATAGTACCTTGACCAACTTTACTATGGATGCCATCTATCTCGATTCTACCGGTCAAACAGCTGCACGTGGGAAAATCGATCAGGCAGCTAACTTCTATTTGAGTAAGCAATTCGATTACTATGGAGATATCCTT
>CAIUKX010000127.1 GCA_903899795.1 uncultured Flavobacteriales bacterium | reverse complement strand
GCTTAAGAGTTGGGGAAGTAGCTGCCCTACGCTGGGGGGATGTAATCAACGCAGAGGGCCAAGTCCGCGAGGAAATCCGCTTAAACGCTGATCAAACCAAAGGAAGGCACCCTAGGACCGTTTATATAAGCCCTAAGCTACGCAAAGAGGTGCAGGGGTATGCAGCTGTAGCCCGACGCCGAGAAAACGATGCAGCGTTCTTTTATACGCAAAAAAACCCAAATCGGGGATTTACAGCCAATACCCTAACCCAGCACTTTTTGAACATTTACAAGCTAGCTGGGATTGACGGAGCAAGTAGCCACTCGGGTCGTCGCACTTTTGCCACGGCATTAAGCAGCAGAGGCGCCAGCATCAGGGTTTTGATGAAAATTCTTGGCCACAGAAACATTTCAACAACGATTGGCTATGTGGACGCATCGGACGATATGCTTCGTAAAGCCGTTGAACTAGCATAAATGTATTACATGCGTACCTTGAAAAAAGCAGACCCTGATCATGAAGTGTCGGTTCTAACCGACACTAAAAATTACTCCCCTCAGGCCATTAGAACCCTTTGACGGGCATTGTCTGATTCAATCTTTCCTTGACGAAACAATCGGGTTAAATAGTCTTGGTCACCAAAATCTAATTGAATTTGCCGATTGATATGGCCAATATCACTGGGAAAAAGATCATGAGCAGCATTCTCGGCAATCACGGCTCCTCTATCTAACCACCTCTTAACGATAATATTCATGTGACGGCGCATATCTTCAACGCCTTTTTTACTTCTTGGACCCCAGGGGTCTAAATCGTTACCAAAGTCTTTGACCAATTTAACCAAAGCTCCAATACGCCATTGCTCCAATTCAGGATGCAGGGCACGGGTGTAGACCAAATCAAGAATTTTCCAAAGACTCTTAATCCGAATTTTTATTTTAGATGCTAAAAAATCTGATGCGTTTCTTGGCTGTAACTTCATTAGCATTTGCTTAAGTTGGCTGACGGTTGGAATTTCAGCCCCTTTTGGTATGTGAATAAAATGATCTTCACTATTGATTTTATTGCTCTCGTTACCTTGATAGATATTAACCATGGGCTGAAAATCATTAACCAATATTTTCTCTTTATTGAAATGCCAGTCACTGTAGTCGATGTCAAATACATTTCCATAGCGTCTGAATGACTCTATAGCTAGACGCTGATTACTATCCATATTTTTATAAACTCTGAGATTGATGGGACTATTACATACAGTCCAATAGTTCGGACTTAGACGCAAGTAATTAAAAAATAAACGAGCCATATCTTGTAAGCAAAGAAAAGCTGAATCGATGAATTTTTTATTTACATTCCCCATGCCTAGCTCCAAAAAAATAATTGTTTACTTTTTCAAAATTATCGAAATAGTATGTATTCACAAATTACTTTACCAGTTGAAATAGAAATGTGCTCACAACCGTGATCACTTTTATTAATTAAACAAGGAGCTCATCAATGAGTGATACAAAAGTATTGGAGTCAGGTATAAAACCTCCAAATAATGCACCAATTGAGAACAAAACCTATGCTGAAAGCATGGTTACTCTTCTCACCCGTAGTAACCCTGAGAAAGCTATTGCCGAGGCAATTGAGCATTTGATTGAAAAGAAAAATAATTGGGAAACCAATGAGTTGACCTCAGCCAATGACATTCTTTATGGACTGCTGCAACATTGTCAGATGCTTAATAACGCCATGATTGGTTCAGACAGCATGGCTAAGAACCTTCGAAAAGGCCTTGGTAATTACATTGAATTAAAAGGCTATAAGTTCAACGATTCAACACCACTGATTACAAAAATTATTCGCTGCGTATTTGGCGTTGATCGAAAAAGAGTGAATGCGTATGCCACAGCATTAAAGATTGCAATTAGCGAAAAAATATCGGTAATGGACTTACCAAAATATCTAAAAGAATCTGGTGGCATTGAAGAGGTTCGTAGAAAAATTAATAAGCCAACTAAGACAATGGCAGACAAAGTCAAGCTAGGTAAAGCGGTGCTTCAATCAGATGCAATAGCCT
>CAIUKX010000126.1 GCA_903899795.1 uncultured Flavobacteriales bacterium | reverse complement strand
TGCATTTCCTCCTCTTTTGCTATCTTCCGGCACTGACGGTGCAGGAGCAGAACTAGAAAAAATAGAAGAGAAAACGGATGCTGCAGGTTCCTGCCGAATAGCCGGCTCAGCAGTAGACTCATTAATTTTCAAATCTACAGAAGGAACTGATTTAGGAACAAGGACAGCTGCAGCTTTTTTTTTCTGTTCGGCTTTTCTTTTTGCTGCTACTAGAGTTTCATCACCAGCTAACTTTTGAAGATCAATGATAGGAACTTCTTTTGTTTGTTGCAATTCAATTTTGGGAGCAGTATACACTTTTGATATTGAAGGTCTGCCACCTGCTCCTTTTTTAGGAGGTAAAGCGGGATCTGGAGCGCTCATTCTAATTGAGGCAAAGGATTACTTATGCTGGAAGCAACTCAGAGAATTAGACCAACAGCAACTAATGCTAATCGCGATGCCTCCTGTTCAGCCTCCAATTTCTTTCGACTAATTGCTGAAGCAAGAAGCGTCTTATTTGGTAAGAATACTCCAATAGTATATATACGATCATGTTGCGGTCCCTCGACATGAATCTCTTCATATGTGGGAGGTGTGTGATACTGTGACTGAAAATACTTCAAAAGCTGATCCTTATAATTGTGATTCTCCGAAATGACCTTAGCAAAATTTACATACTGATGCATGATACTAATAATCCATGAATAACACACTTCAAAAGCTGCCCCCTTTCCGGCAATTAAATCAGTATTTCTAAAAAGTGCACCAATCCAGGCTTCTACCATAGATCCTAGTAATCGTAAATTTTCACGTCCCTTGCAGATTGAATCCACATGGCGGCTCATAATTAACCATGGACCCATTCCCATTTTCTGTGCAAGTAAGCCAAGATGATCATTATTTACTAAATTCCCCCGAAGAGTAGTCAAGAATCCTTCACCTTCACCTTCATATCTATCCTGCGAATAGAGAGCAACAACGCAGTTTAATACGGAATCACCCACAAATTCAAGTTCTTCATTATGTGCCTTTTGCAGAGGCAAACATTCTTCAGGTCTTTCTGACAATTGAATGATTTCTCCATTTGGTCCGGGTGTTCCAGCAGGTTTTTCAACATATGATTTATGAACACATGCTTGTTGAAACAATTTAAAATCCAAATTCTTGGGCAACTTAACACCAGGTCTCTGCAAGAAACGCAAAATTTCAGATTCTGGAATAATTTTATTATTGGGGTTCCACGGCGTTATGACTTTCACAACGGCGTGATTCTGTTCCGAAACAGATGCGGGGATCTTTGCCTTATGGGGAGCTAATACCATTTATATTTAATTCGCCGATTTTTTTTAAATGCTTCACTGCGTTTCACTTGTAGAGCCAACCCAGTCATTCTGATCAAATGTCGGTGCAAACATTCGTTCCAAACCAGGAGTCCATTTTGAAAAACTATCATACTTATAAAATCGGTCACCAGCATAATCAACCACTCCAGTCTTATCAAAAAACGGATCTTGCATCTTCGGTGCATCAAAATTCGGAGACACTGTCATTGCTACTTTCTGATCAGTCAATCCCAAATTTACAGCCTCAGCCACCGTAGGAACATGCTCATCTTCAAATTCACTATCTGACTTCTTTCGCTTAGGTATCAAACCTGTTACTTCGAATTCAATTCCATTGCGCTTTTCGAGCACAGGCTCCCAATCCGGATCATCAGCATATAATTTCTTAACAAGCACAGACACATCATCTTTATTATGATTCATGAGATCTTCTGTTTTCCTAGGTGCATACTGCTGGAGAATTGATTTTTCGCGCTCATCTAATTCAACAGTATCTTGCGGTGCTCCCTCATCTCCGCTAATAGATGAATAAAACGGCTCTGTCACAGTGCCAGTGACTCCTTCCATTCTCTTTCCATTCATAACCCTTTCCTGATCAGTCCTACCCTCCGAATTGAAAGGTAGCTGCGACCAATCCCATTGCCTCTGAGCAGTTAGAGCATTGATTGTTGTCCTTTCCAATTGATTCCTCTTCTCCTTCTCTACCTGGAAAACCCGGGAAAATTCATAATCATCCAGCTTCTTGATAGGTGTCATAGCATACGTTTGCTCATCGACTACCGGAACATCTGTTTCCCATCCTCCTGTTGTAGAAGGCACAGGTCCTGCATCACCTCTTGCAGGAGATACAAAAGAGCATTCCAGACCCTGCGAAGCTAAATATTTGTAATACTCCAAGTATGAATCAAGAGATGTAAAAGGTTTAGGGCCAGGATAAGATAAAATGGTGTTCATCGCACCATATACGGCTCTTTCAGGGCATTTTAATTCTAGCACAGAATCCAAACCAGATTGACTGGCGCTTTTATTTACATCAATATTCTGACCATAGGTAGGAAAAAGTGATAAATGTGTTTTACTCATCAGATAAAGAAAAATAAAACATCCAAATAAAAGTATTCCGAATAAAATCGGTCCAGTCATCCCTATTAAAACCCTTGACTTAAATTAGAGATATGGTAAAATCCCGGAGTAACAATAGAAATAATAATCGCCATCAAAGAACACGCCGAATTGTAAACATGATGATGAACAGAAATAATGTAGCTACAATTCATGTCAAGAACAAGCAAGATATGAAAAAAGTAGATGATATGCTAATGGTTCCAAATGTTAAAGTATTTGTCATGTTTCAAGCGCCATGGTGTCACCATTGCCAAAAACTCAAGCCTAAATGGCATCAGTTAGAAAATCTTCCTTCCAGAAATGTTAGTATGGTTTCAGTGCCCGTTGAAAAACAATCATTAAGTCAAGTTCTCAAGGATGTTCCAATTGATGGCGTTCCAACTGTGTTAGAAGTAATAAATGGTGTAGCTAAACCTGTAAGCCCGGAAAAAGTGAATGATATTGCAGCAATGGCAGAGGAAATGTCTCGTCCTAGCAATGTTCCCATTGATCAACCGGCTGTTCTTGCAGAAAATAATAAAACAACAATTGCAGCGTCTGAAGAGAAAGAAGAAGAGATTGAACCTAGCGAAGAAGTGTCAAATCAGAAACAGGTGCCTACGCAGGCAATGGAAACGCTTGTTGAGGAAATTAATACTCAATCAAATAATAAAACTGCTGGAAACACAAATGGCTCAAGAGCAAATAACGTTGCTCGGAACTTAGCAGCTGTTCCAGAACCAGTTGAGGCGACAGAAATAGAAACTGTTTCTGCAGAGGTGCCTGTAATTACATCCGAGACACCCAAGTTGGTAGCACCAGTTGTTGATTTGAAAGCTCCTCAGGAAATTGAAGACAGTTTCCTTAAAAATGCACAAAAAATGACTTCATTCATGGAAGTTGAAGCCGAGAAAAATATCGAGGAAGCAAATCAAGCCATTGCGACTAGCAAAGGAGCAGGACAACGAGGCGGTTCATACAAGAAGCAGGGAAATCTCCTTAAAATGCTGATCAAGCTAGGATCTCCTGTCTTCAAGAGAGGACAAACCCGCAAGATTAAGAAGTCAAAGAAGTAGTCGGTTTAAAATTTGAAAGACTTTCTAACAGCAAGTAAGTTACAAGAAGCACAATGTCTTCAGAAGATATTGTTTTCCAAGCACTAGAATTTATTGGCAAAGATGCTTTTGAAGAATTTGAAGTCAACGGTGAAATACGAAAAAAAAATACTGGATATGTCGTGCAAGTGCACGGTCTTACAGCCAACGGCAAAACTGTCTGTGCAAATATCTCTGGTTTTCGTCCCTATTTCTTCGTAGAAATTCCAGCAGAACTCGACTCAAGGCATGGCCGTGCCAACTTCAAGAATGCAGTTAAAAATTCATTCAACGCCAATCAGCAAAATCAGATACAAATCAGTGATAACAGAAAATTAAAAACACTCTATGATTTTACAAACGATAAAGAAATCTCAGTTTTTGAACTTTCCGCCGAGACAAAGTCCGTCTGGCAAAAACTCAAGAATCTTTTCCTAGACAGTTGCTGCGAACCACTTCATTTCACTGTTGAAGACAAACCTATAAAATTCACAATCTATGAAGCCAACATTGATCCAATGCTCCGACTGTTTCACGCATCCAATATTAGTCCCTCGGGATGGATACGAGTCAAAGATTATTCTATGCTAGAATCTGAAGATCTAGTTGCTGATCTTTATTTTGAAACCGACGTCAGTGATATCGGACCCGAGCAAGTAGTTGCCGCTGCACCCTTTAAGATCATAAGTTGGGATATTGAGTGCATGTCAAGTCACGGCGACTTCCCTGTGCCGAAAAAAGACTACAGAAAGGTTGCCCGAGAAATCGT
>CAIUKX010000125.1 GCA_903899795.1 uncultured Flavobacteriales bacterium | reverse complement strand
TTCGATAATCAATTTTTCAAATCCTTCGTCACGGCTTCGGAATACATAGGTCACACCATCAATCACCTTTTGGGCATATACATGATATGATTTGTGAGGAACACCTACCGTGGTAGCTGCTTTTGAACTTCCTTTTGGGATTAACTCCTGCTCATAAAGAATAAAATCTTTTTCATCAATGATGTATCGAATCTTATAGAAATCCAATTCTTTTAATTCTTTTTTTCTGGATTTAACCATGTCTGTATAATCACCCCAGTCATCAATTAGCATGTGGAAATTTGAACCAACCAATAATTCCCATTTGAAATCGTCTTCTGTGTGAATAATTTCAGGTTTTGTAGACGCTCCGATATTTGCAGTTTCATCCGGAAGCATAATCATTACCGGAATATCATATTTCTTCAGACTGAATCCTTGAAATTCGTAATAATCATCATTCAAAACAATCTCTTCTGAATTCTGCATATCATTCTTTACATCATCGCCACATGAAAACAGCAAAACAAAGCTGAAAGCTACGAGAGTAATAAAGATTAATTTCAATTTCATATCATTAACTCGGTTATTTCACTAAAAAGTACGTATACAAATATAAACGATTTCGTTCACTTTCATATTCGATAAACGAATAAAGTTAACAAACTGATTTCATTTATGTGGTTTTTTTTCAAAAAAAAACGTTTATTTTTTTACAATCACATGATAATCACACCTTTTGCACCTAACATAGGGATAAGCTTAATATTGGCCGAATTGATACTTTCAGCAACAAACACATATTTCTTATCATACATTACACCATCGACCCAAAAACTGACCCAATATTCATTGGAAATTCCAAAAACTTCTTCAACAATAGGTTCAATTTTAGCCACTTCATTTGGTAAGAGAACTTCCAAGCAATGGCGTAAGGTGGCCGTTTTGACTTTTTCTCCAGTAACAGCATTTTCTCCATATCCTTTACTGGTGATAATTATTCCTTCCATAATATCATCGCGAAGGTTAAGTAAATAGACATTATAACATATTTCGTTATTCTCCCCCTTTTCTTCTACAACAGCAACTGCAACATTTTCGACTCTAGGTCCTAACAATCCTTCACGCATACGTACTATTCAATTTCTTTCTCTAATTTTTTTCCAAGAGCTATGATCTGAAACAGGTCTAACGGGTGACCGATTTTTGCTTCGTTTTTTAAGATATAATCTTCATCTTTTAATTTGGCCGCTGGAATTTCATAATTTGTATCTCTTTTTGTTCCCAATCGAACAATAACCAAATCTTCATTTGGAATCGCGATAATATATTGTCCCAATATACCTCTGCAATAATAAACAGGGTCTTTTTCACCGAGGTAAGTCCAAATATGCAATCCATATCTCAAATTCGGAACCCCTTCATCAGTTTTCATTTTTGGGTTCGTCAACATCTCATCCATGAATTCTTCAGAGATCACCTGCTTCCCATCCCATTTCCCTCTTTGCGAAATTAAACGTCCCAATCGTCCAAAATCACGAGCACTAGCGTACATACAACAAAACGCTTTCTCATCACCCCCTTCTTTGTCAAGACTCCAAAAGGCATTTTTCTCAGCTCCGATTTTATCCCAAATTTTTTCCTGAGCATAGACTGACAAATCTTTACCTGTCGCCTTTTCAACAATATATCCCAACAATTGAGAATTACCACTCTGGTATTCAAATCGGACACCGGGTTTTTCAATTGCATGTTGTCTTGTCACTAAACCATATAAATCAGTCCCATAATAAGATTCCGCATTCTCTGACAAAGGATTTTTACCACTTTCTTCCCAGTCCAAACCAGAAGACATCATCAACAAGTGACGAATTGTAATCTTTTCTTTTCCTCCATTTTTGAATTCAGGTATATATTTATAAACCGGTTCATCCAAACTTTTAATTTTACCTTCATCCAAAGCTTCACCAATAAGCAAAGCAACAACAGTCTTAGCGGCAGAAAACGAATTCGAAACGGTCTCTTTCGTATGTCCAGCCCAATAGTGTTCAAATATCAATTCATCTCCCTTGAACACAAGTAATGCCCTAGTATCCAGTTTTTCAAGCAACTGTTCATATTTTCGGGGGATTTTCTGAGTATTATATTTTGAACCTAATTTCCATTTTTCAGGAGAAGTCGATTTCTTAATTGTTGCATTATAGAAGACATCCAAATCATAGATCGTAGGTCCTGTTTTTCCTGAAAGGTACGTATAAGAAATTCCTTTATAGAGATAAAATCTACCTGATAGAACAATGAAAAGATTGACTGATATAAAAATTACAAGCAGGAAAAGCCCCAAGAACTTTAAACTTTTCTTCACAATTCGTACAAGCTTATTGTTGTTACCTTTAGACATATTGATAGTCAAATTGGATTGCTAACTTTTCTTTCAAAACTTCCGAAACTTCATTAATATCAAGTTCAAACCCTAGTTCCCTCTGCATTGAAGTTACAGCTTTATCTTCAATTCCACAAGGAATTATGTGAGAAAAATATGAAAGATCGGAATTAATATTAAAACCTATTCCATGCATAGTAACCCAGCGAGAACTTTTGACGCCTAGAGCACAAATTTTTCGAGCCTTTGAAGAATTGCCCTCGATCCATACACCTGTCAAACCATCAACCCTTTCCCCAACAATACCATATTCTGCCAAAGTATCAATAACAGCCTGTTCTAGATAACGTAAATACTTATGAATATCCGAAAAGAAATGATCCAAATCAAAAATGGGGTAGGCTACTAATTGTCCTGGACCATGATAAGTGATGTCTCCACCACGGTTTATTTTATAAAAATTCGCATTATTAGAATGAAGTTGTTCCTCATTTAGCAACAAATGATCAATACTTCCGCTTTTACCGAGTGTAAATACATGAGGATGTTGACAAAAAAGAAGATGATTTTGAGTTATGATATCCAACTCTCCATTCCGAATTTTAATTTTTTCATCGATCGTTTTTTGGAAGAGTTCTTCCTGAAAGTCCCAAGCCTCCTTGTAATCAATTAATCCAAGTTGTTTGAAAATTACATCTGGCATACATGTGAGACTGAAATGAGAAAAAACAGTAAATTTTATTTAGACAATTCGTTTTTCAAAAAGTCAATCACCTTAATATCCATCGGATCTACTCTTTTCAAATCAGCAAGATACAAAGAAGCCCAATCTACAAGATGAATCAAATAGAATGTTTTCTCAATGCGATTTGTTCCTAAAGCATCAATAACCAATACATTTGAAGTTTCTCTTTTTACTCGTTCAATCGTCAGATCAAAACGTTTTTTATTTTGCGGAATCAAATCTTTTGTATCAAAAAACACTGCGGCAAACTCATCACTTCCACCACCCCAACCAACTTGTTCGTTGTGATTCATTTCAGGTAATACATGCTGCCAACACAGCATTTTGGAATTCTCATTAAACTGTTGTCTAGCTCGAATCAATAAGCCTTCATATTCGGAGACTGCATAAAAAACGCCAACTTTATCTTTCAAAAATGCAGCTAATGTTCCAGCCTCATCTTTTATCAAATTAATAGTATCAAATAGCAACTTTGATAAGTAAGAATGGTAAAACAAAAACAATACCTTCAGGTGCTTTGATT
>CAIUKX010000124.1 GCA_903899795.1 uncultured Flavobacteriales bacterium | reverse complement strand
GTCAATAAAATTAACTTTATATTCTTCATCATTTCGGTTTCAGGCTTGTACTTAATGATTTCAGTAATTTGCTCAAACGTAAAGTAAAGAGCATCAGGTTCATTCATTTTGACCTTATCTTTTGGAGCAATGTCTTCAATGGGATTATATACGTTGATCTTATATTTTTTTCTGATTTTATTTAGAACCGATGTGAAATCTTTTTGCCATCCCCAAACCCCATTGTTTTTAGTCATTGTAACTGTAGCGTGAGCCTTAAATGCTAAATACAATTCTTCGTTTAAATCGGTGGTATAGATTTGTTTTCCTATTTCTTTTTCAAAGGCAATCAGTTTATTTCGCTGTGTTTTATAATGATTGATTGTTCCTTCTGTAAATTTATCGGATGTTATAAGTTCTTGTTCTATAAACTCAACCAGACGAATCCGATTTACAGTCTTAGACGAATCCTTTCCTTTTAGTTTTTCGTCCAAGGTGTTTTTTAGAATCTTAGGAGTTATTCCACCACTGAGTTTTACATCATTGTCTAATTCTAAGTAGTTATAAATATCTTCAATCTTTTTCTTTAGCTGTAATTGTGCGCCATATTTAGTATCACTGTATGGTCTTCCATTTTCACTATCCCAATCCTCTTTGCGAAATGATACTCCTGTGTAATAGGTAACGAGTTTATAAATGCTTTTCTTTTTTAATACATCATATTCTTTGTAACCAAAACTCAGTGTCGCAACAACTGGGCGTACTTTTTCTTTACCTGATTTAAGTATGAAATTAATCTTTAGCTTCATGGCTCTATGGTTTAAATGTTTAAACAAACATAGAGCGAAAATATTGTACCTTGGTTACGAAAAAGGTTAAGAATATTGTACTTTTGACCTTGATATTGATGAATATTAATTTTATAGCAATGAGCATCAAATTACAATACAAGCCTTATAAACACTGTGTATTATGCTATTGGCTGAAATTGAATCATTTGATATTCGACACTTATATGGTTTCCCCTCCACATCAACCAACATAAACCAAAAAAGCCCCGATTTCTCGAGGCTTCTACTTTATATGTTTTTTGAATTAGATTCCCAACAAAACTTCCAATGGATCTTTGCTTCCGAAGATCATTCTTTCAGGATTTTCCAACATTTCTTTTACTTTCACCAAGAAACTTACAGACTCTTTTCCATCAATGATTCTGTGATCGTATGACAATGCCAGGTACATGATCGGGCGAATTTCTACTTTTCCATTGATAGCTACCGGACGCTCAACGATGTTGTGCATTCCTAAAATAGCAGATTGAGGAGGATTGATAATCGGCGTAGACAACATCGATCCGAAAACGCCTCCGTTGGTGATCGTGAATGTTCCACCCGTCATTTCATCCGGAGTGATTTTTCCATCTCTAGCTTTGATTGCCAAACGTTTGATTTCTTTTTCAATCTCCGCCAAACTCATTTGCTCCGCATTGCGAACGATTGGAACCATTAATCCTTTTGGAGAAGAAACAGCCACACCGATATCTGCATAGTTGTGATAAACGATTTCGTTTCCGTCGATCATTGCGTTTACAGCAGGAAATAAGTTCAAAGCTTCCGTCACTGCTTTAGTGAAGAAAGACATAAACCCTAAGTTCACCTCGTGGGTTTTAGCAAACGTATCTTTGTATTTTGCACGCAGATCCATGATAGGTTTCATGTCCACTTCGTTGAAAGTCGTTAACATCGCAGTTTCTTTCTTCACAGATACCAAACGCTCAGCAATTTTACGACGCATCATTGACATTTTCTCACGGTTCTGATCGCGTGTTCCTCCCCATCCCTGAGCAGCATCAGCAGCAAATCCAACTGCCATAGCAGCAAGCACATCTTGTTTGGTGATCCGGCCGTCTTTTCCTGTAGCAGGAACTTTAGCAGCATTCACACCATTTTCAGCCATGATTTTCGCCGCAGCAACAGAAGGAGTTCCAGCCGCATACGAAGCCGGTTTTTCATTCACCGGATTTGGACTTGGTACAACAGTCTTTTCAGCAACTGGAGCGGGTGCAGGAGCAGCTGCAGGTTTTGCTTCTTCCGCTTTTGCAGCAGGAGCAGCACTTCCCGCAGGACGAGCAGCCGATGTATCTATTAAACACACCACAGCACCTACTTTGACAGCATCACCTTCCGAAGCTTTCAACGTAATAATTCCGCTTTCTTCTGCCGGCAATTCCAAAGTAGCTTTGTCAGAATCCACTTCTGCAATCGCTTGATCTTTTTCTACATAATCACCATCAGCCACTAGCCATTGTGCAATTTCAACCTCTGAAATCGATTCACCCGGACTAGGTACTTTCATTTCTAATACTGACATGGTTCTTTATTTTATATCGTTAATATCTATTTTATAATCGTTACGCCTTAACCGAAGCATATTTGAATAAATTCTCAAACAACAACTTCAAACGTTTTTTGTGTAATTGAGAAGAACCTTCCGCTGCAGCTGCCGAAGCATTTCTGCTGATGCCGATGATTGGAATGTGTCTCAACTGCATTGCAATATATCTCCATGCTCCCATATTCTCCGGCTCTTCTTGCGCCCAAAGAATATTGCTTGCATTTTTATATTTCGCGATAATGTTTTCGATTTGCGTTTTCGGTAAAGGGTACAATTGCTCTACTCGTACGAAAGCCATGTTTTCAACACCTAATTCTTTGGCTTTGTCTTTCATTTCGTAGTAGAATTTACCAGAGCAGAAAACCAATGTATCTGTGTTTGCAACGTTTGCAGCTGCATCGTCGATAACTTCCTGGAAAGAACCTTTTGCCATTTCATCCAAAGAAGATACCGCAGCAGGATTACGCAATAAATTTTTCGGAGAGAAAACAACCAATGGTTTTCTGAAATTTCGTTTCAATTGTCTTCTCAACAAATGGAAGTGATTCGCTGGAGTAGATGTATTCACCACCTGGATGTTTTCATCTGCACACTGCGTTAAGAAACGTTCCATACGTCCGCTTGAATGTTCAGCTCCCTGGCCTTCATATCCGTGAGGCAATAAAAGTACCAATCCGCTTTGAGTGGACCATTTGTCTTCACCAGCTGTGATGAATTGGTCGATCATGATTTGAGCACCGTTGAAGAAATCTCCGAATTGTGCTTCCCAGATTGTTAAACCTTTTGGTGTTGCCAATGAATAACCGTACTCAAAACCGAGAACAGCATATTCAGATAGCAAGGAATTATAAATAGAAAATGGTGCTTGTTTGTCGTTCAACAAATTCAAGGTTACAATTTCCTCTTCTGTATCTTCTGTTTTTACAACCGCATGTCTGTGTGAGAACGTTCCTCTCTCCACATCCTGACCGGAAATACGTACCGGGTGACCTTCATCCAACAAAGTGGCATAAGCCAGCATTTCGGCAGAACCCCAATCCAATGTATCCGTTTTGATTGCATTTAAACGATCTTCGAAAATTTTTGAAATTTTACGGAAATATTTTTTTCCTTCCGGAAGGGTGGCTAATTTTTCACCCAATTCCAATAATTTCTTTTTAGCGACTCCCGTCTCAGGAGAGGTTTCAAAATCTTCCGCGAAACCGTGTTTGAATCCTTCCCACGTTGAACTGAGGAAATCAAAAACATGAGCTTTTTCGTTTTTACGGGAGATTTCATATTCTTCATCCAGGTACGAATTGAAATCATTTTCCAATTTATCAGCCTCAGCTTTGGTGATCACACCTTCTTTCAATAACTGGTCGAAATAAATATCTTTCGGATTCGGATGTTTCGCAATAATGTTATATAAACTTGGTTGCGTGAATTTAGGCTCATCACCTTCGTTGTGACCGTATTTACGGTAGCATAGTAAATCCACAAAAACGTCGCGTTTGAATTCCTGACGGTACTGCATCGCAATTTCCATCGCTTGAACCACCGCTTCAATGTCATCCCCATTTACATGGAATACCGGACACAAAGTTGTTTTCGCAACATCCGTACAGTACGTAGATGAACGACCGTCCAAATAATTTGTCGTAAAACCTACTTGATTATTGACAACAATGTGAATCGTTCCTCCGGCTCTGTTGGCATCCAATTGTGCCATTTGAATCACCTCGTAAACAATTCCCTGACCCGCTACAGCAGCATCACCGTGAATCATTACGGGACAAATTTTATTCTCGTCGTGCAGGATGTGATCGATTTTTGCACGGGCAATTCCCTGAACAACCGGATCAACAGCCTCCAAGTGAGATGGGTTGGGTGACAACGTCAAACCAACTTTTTTCCCGTTTTTCAATACCACTTCAGAAGTATATCCCTGGTGGTATTTTACGTCTCCATCGAAAACGTGATCCGCATCGAATTCTTTTCCTTCGAATTCAGAGAAAATATCCTGCGGTTTTTTCTGGAAAATATTGATCAAGGTATTCAAACGGCCACGGTGCGCCATTCCCATTACGAAATATTCAACACCTAAATCCGATCCTGAATTGACCAATGTTTCCAATGCAGGAATCAAAGCCTCTCCTCCTTCAATGGAGAATCGTTTTTGTCCCACAAATTTCTTTCCTAAATACGCCTCAAAATTGGTAGCTCTATTTAGTTTTTTATAGATTTCTATTTTTCGGTCCTTATTAAATTGAGGACGCGTTTTCCATTCAATTTTATTCTTCATCCAGTCCAGACGAATCGGGTCACGCATGTAAGCGAACTCAATTCCGATGGATTCACAATAAATTTCTTTCAAATGTGCAATGATGGCTTCAAGCGTCGCATCACCCATTCCGATTTCAGAACCGGCATGAAATACCGTTTTCAGATCCGCTTCAGAAAGTCCGAAGTTTTCGATATCCAGCGTTGGCGTGTGGTGTCTTCTCTCCCGAACAGGGTTGGTGTGGGTGAACAAGTGCCCGCGTGAACGGTACCCATTGATCAGGTTGATAACCATGAATTCCTTCTGAACATTTTCAGGAATTTCGCCGCCTTCTTCATAGTTCGTTCTCGCAAAATCAAAGCCTTCAAAAAACTTTTTCCAGCCAATATCCACGCTTTCGGGATCTTGTTGATATGATTTGTACAAATGGTCAATCGCATTGACATCTGCATTCCCTACGTATGTTACTTTATCCATAGCTTATTTGTGCACAATAATGGTTGACAAAGTTATACAATTCTATGGTTATTTATAGGGGATTATGGGAATTATTTTATGGAGACGTAAACTATAGCGATCCTCCCCCTTGATCCCCCTCCAAAGGGGGAAGTTTATCATTACAAATGTAGCGATTCTATTGGGTTCTGCAAGGGGTAGAATTTACTAGGGACAGAAAAAGGGACAGAATGATAGTATTGAGGACTCATTAAAGCCTTTAGAGGTACTTATAATTAGTCCTTCTTTTTGACTCGATTGAAATATACGAAGCCTATTTTACCTGTTGGACTTTCAACCTTGTACCAGCTATTTAAAAGACCTAATACTTTAAAGTCTTCCCCCTCCAGTATCTTATCAACGACATCACTTTGTTTGGTTGGTGCTGATCTTACATTTGTATAGCCGTCGGGATCATTAATATTAGCAATGAACATATAGCCTTGATCACTCTCATTATTTTGATTCTCTTTATCAGTTGGTTCGGTTTCTTTTACTGTTTCAGTCTGTTGCTTCTTAGCTAATAGCTTGTCATCTACACGAGTTTGGAGAATGTGCATTACTAGCCCTACTATACCTAGAATCAATGAAGTGATTAAGGTTGTAATAATCGTATTTTTAATTCCTTTAGTCATGGCTTTGATTTTGTTCTCGTTGAGAACTAATTTTTAAATAGATTGTAAATGTACAAATTTATTTATTTTAATAATTCATCCCTTATTTTTAACTTATTATTCTTAACTATTTATATCAAGATATTCAAAAAACATTAATTTCGCTCTATTATTATTATCGAGCAAACTATGGTATTCAGTTCGTTTTTCTTTTTATTGCTGTTTCTACCATTTACAATACTTACGAATTTTGTACTACCAAAAAGATATAGTAATCTATTTCTATTAATCACAAGCCTTGTT
>CAIUKX010000123.1 GCA_903899795.1 uncultured Flavobacteriales bacterium | reverse complement strand
TTGCGGTCCGATTGCATTCGTAGGATTAGCCGTTCCAAATCTGGTCAAGTTGATTTTCAAAACACAATCACACCGGACATTAATTGTGGGATGTTTACTCATCGGAAGTTTATTTCTGGTCGGTTGTGACATATTGATTCAGCTTCTTCAAAATCAAGTCCAGCTACCGATCAATGCAATCACCTCCATCATTGGAGCACCGTTTGTCATCTTCATCATTCTAAAAAGATTAGCATGATTGCAGTAGAAAATACAAAAATTGGTTTCCAAACTCCACTCTTTTCGATTGAGTCCCTTCATTTGAAAAGTGGAAAGATGTATGCGCTAATCGGTTCAAACGGAAGTGGAAAAACAACTTTTCTAAAGTCACTGATTGGATTAATAGAACCGATAAGCGGAAAAATACTTGTGAAGGAAAAATCCATTTTCTCACTTCAGCGATCAGAAAGGGCAAAAACCATAGCATTTGTCAATTCAAAATTCGATGGAGTGGATTTTCTGCGTGTTCGTGATTACATCGCTCTAGGTAGAACACCCTACACAAATGCACTTGGACGATTATCATCCGCAGACTGGAAAATAGTTGATGACACAATTGAATTACTCGAATTGGGGATTTACGCGAACAAATATACCACCGAATTAAGTGATGGGGAACGACAACTCTCAGCAATAGCTATGGCCGTTGCTCAGCAAACTGAGATTATTATTTTAGACGAGCCTACAGCTTTTCTTGATTATGCAAATCGAATCAAAATCATCACGCTGATGCAAAAAATAACGCAAGAAATGAATAAGTGTGTAATTGTCTCTTCACACGATTTGGAACTTTGCCTTGAATCAAAAATAGATCTTCTCGTTATTGAAAAAAAGTCAAAAAAACTATCTCATTTTCAATCAAACCAATTAACAAAAGAAAAATTAATTGAGATTGGATTTGGTTAAAATCTGAAATTTATTTCTTAAAAAGTCGATAGCCTAAAAAGAAAAAAGGAAAAACTCCAATTCCAAAAACACACCAGACAACAAACGATGATTTACGCGTAATCTCTTGGCTTTCTTCGATGAATTTTTCGTGAATCAAACTTCCTATTTTTAATTGTGTGATTCTGTACTTTTTGAATTTTGGACCTAGCTCTTTCAATAAAAATTCGGACACTATTTGATCTTCAGCTTTGGATTTTAATAGTCCCACAAATTCACGAGAAGCTACCAAGTATTTTGCACGAATATCAGGCAGGGTATTTATGATGGGGAAGTGTTCACTAAACTCCTTGTTTGATTTCAATTGATGTAAAACAATACTGTGAAACGAACCACTCGAATCTACTGCATTATACCATCTTCCCATAATTCTTTTCTCATCCCTTTCATCCGAAACTACCGCCATCGCTAGTAACCTCCTTTGCATTGTCCCGATTTCTAAAATTAAATTATTGGATGTTTCAATTAATTCAGAATTTTCATCAATGCATTCAGTAATGTTTGTCTTTAGATTATTCGTATTTACAAACAATATTACCAATGAACTTAAAACAATGATGATAGAAATTATAAAGTAAATTATTGTTCTTACAATTTCTTTATCTTCACCAGGAAAACTAATTTGAGAATGTCGACTCATTACATTAATGATAATAAACCACAAAAATATTTATAAAATTTGAGTCATCGCAAGTTTACCACTAATTTCCAAT
>CAIUKX010000122.1 GCA_903899795.1 uncultured Flavobacteriales bacterium | reverse complement strand
TTTACTGCTTTAATATCATCCGAAGTTTCATTGTTTGCTAGTGCACGATCGAAATCATCCAACACCGGAATCATCTCTTTTATTACACCAGCGCTTGCTGTGCTAATTAAATCGATTCTTTCTTTGTTGGTGCGACGACGAAAATTATCAAACTCAGCATACAAACGTAAGAATTTATCATTCATATCATTGTACTTATCTTCCCAAGTAAGTTCTGCCTTCTCAGCAGTTGAATTCGTTTCTTCAGAAACATTTTCATTCTCATTTACTGGAATATCTTGTTCTTGGTTTACTTCTTTATCTTCAGACATCTTTATTGATTTTTTGATAGTTCTGCTTTCTCAAAGATATTGCCATTTTCAATTTTACGACAGTCTGTCAGTAAAACATCTTATCACAATGAAAAGATGGCAGAAAACAGCTCTGTAACGCAAGTTATCAGATGAGTAGATTCAGATTGTTAAATTTATGATAAAAAAGAATTTTCTATTCAGTTTTGATGTAATTTAACATCAGGTTACAATGGCAAACCTTTTTTATCAAAGTACGAAATTGACAAAACTATGGATATGAAAACTACTAAATTCTTATTATTAACATCCCTCGTATTATTCTCTTCTAGAATTACTTATTCTCAAAATCAGCTTGAACAAGACTTCGCTTCGATCACGAATGAATTAAAAAGCTGGGATCCTGTCAGAGGAGAATGGCTGGCAAAAAGCATGTTTGCTATCGCCAATAATCAAGTGATTCCAGATCGAAATTTTCCTGAAAACTTTACTCCTTATGAATTGATGACAATGGTTCCGCTTCAACACAAAGAAGCCATCCGAACGATTGCAGAAAATCAAAGCACCAATTCTAGAACCAATCCAAATCCAACCGGAACATCCGGAAACTCTAGCCAACAATTCTGGACAGTTATCAATGAAATTCTAGCTCGACAAAATTGTCAGACGACAAATGGTAGAACATTTGGTGATCCACATTTTACCTCTTTTGATGGAAATGGATTCTCTTTACAATCAGTTGGAGAGTTTATTCTTGCAAAATCAAAAACAGGTTATTTCGAAGTTCAAGCTCGCCAACATGCCACAGACAATAATTTTTCTTTAAACACTGCTGTTGCGATGAATGTTGGTGGCGATCGTTTATGTATTTATGCCGGTGATACACCTGATTCAGACCAATCCACACCCTTGCGCTTAAACGGTCAGGCGATACACTCCCTAAATTCTACTTATTTCCTACCCCATGGTGGTACTATTACAAGTAACTATCAAGAATATACTATCACATGGCCTACAGGAGAAAAAGTAATAGCACACATTAGAAACGGAACTTCCTTTGCTAACTTTGCCTTTATGGATATCACCACTCAGATTTTCCCCTGCTCAATGGGTGGTTTTGAAGGATTATTAGGTAATGCCAACGGAATACCAAACGATGACTTACAAATTCCAAACGGCGGTCAAAATCATGCTCAATTATATGAATCCATGAGTCGTTACAGCAATGTATTTGCCAATTCACACATCAGTAATGCCTCTAACACAGCTGAAAAAGAGTATCAGGAACGATTAACAAGAGATTTTGGAAATTACTGGAGAATAACTGACCTAAACACGCTATTCGATTATTCTCCTGGACGATCAACTGCAAGTTATACCGATATGACATTTCCTATTATTCATCATACCATTGGAGACCTTAATAATTCTCAACGCACTATTGCTCAACGCAACTGTGAAGACGCAGGTCTTACCGGAAACGAACTTAGAGGATGTATTTATGATAATGGTTTTTTAAACATTCCTCCATCACCAAGACCAACCATTACAGATCCTACAAACGGAATTGTTCTCGGAAAAGTTGATCCCGCGAATACCCGTCCAAATGTAAATCGTCCTGTACCAACAGGAACTGTACCGACTGGAACTGTACCTACAGGCCTCCCTGCTGAAAATTCCAAAGTTCAAATGAAGGATGTTCCACCTCCAACTGTTCAAACCCCTCAACCCGTTATCGAGCACAAAACTTTTCCTGGAGGAAACAATCCTGTCCCTCAAACTATTCCACAGGAACAACCGAAACAATCTCTCCCAAGTAAATTAAACGATGTTATTTTTGGAAACGGTAACTCTTCCCCAGTTCATCTTCCTGAAAATCATCAAAACGGAACTCCACATAACAATCCGGTACCAATCCATATAGAATCAAAACCAGCTAGTACACCGATTCCATCAGGCGGACATTCTACACCTGTTGTTTTGCCTTCCATTAAAAAAGGAGGATAACAGTATCAATTTCCACTTTCGAAGTCCTGGGTTAATCACTCAGGACTTTTTTATTTTACTTAAATAATTAAATAACAATACTTTAACTAGATAATATTGATCTATTTTTTATTTTGTTTAATCTTTTTAAACAATTGTTAAACAAAATAGTTTACATTTGCTAAAACTTCATATGAAATCTACGATCTATGAAAAGAATATATGACGAATTAGCAAACAAGATTGCTAAACAAACAACAAAAGATTATAGTACTTCATTTTCGATCGGTATTCGACTACTAAGTCCGGAAGTAAGAACACAGATATACGGTATATATGGATTTGTGCGATTAGCGGATGAGATAGTTGATTCATTTCAAGGATATCCTCAATCAGAAATGTTGGAAAAATTAAGTCAGGATACTTTTCAGGCGATTGAAGAAAAAATAAGTACAAACCCGCTTTTACATGCGTTTCAAAACGCTGTCAATAAGTACCAAATACCATTGGAACTGATCCAACAGTTTTTACATTCTATGAAGATGGATTTGGAACCTCAGGAATACAACAAAGAAAAATACGAGGAATACATTTTGGGGAGTGCAGAAGTAGTAGGGCTAATGTGCCTGAAGGTATTTGTATACGGAGATGATACATCTTATCTTAAATTAAAACCTTATGCAATGAAATTGGGAAGTGCGTTTCAAAAAGTAAATTTCCTTAGGGACTTAAAAGATGATTACCATCTGCTTGGGAGAACTTATTTTCCGGAAATTGACATGTCTAACTTTAGTAATAAAACTAAAACAGACATCGAAAAAGATATTGAGAAAGATTTTGAAATGGGTTTTGAAGGTATCAAAAAATTACCTTATACAACCCGTTTTGGAGTCTATATTGCCTATATGTATTATTCTAAATTGTTTAAAAAAATCAAACAACTAGATGCTAACATCATATTGAATGGGCGAGTACGAATTCCTAATTCTCAAAAATATGGACTATTTTTCAGAGGCTATATTAAACATTCTTTCAACATGCTTTAAGAACTATTATAAAGATAAAATTCTCATTACAATCGCTGTATCAAACGTATATTTGCACAACGATTAAAACACTAAATACTCAGTCACATTATGATACTAGCAATAATCGTTATCTCAATTACATTTTTTGGAATGGAAGCTGTGGCATGGCTGGCACATAAATACATTATGCATGGAATTGGCTGGTATCTTCATGAAGATCATCATCGTCCTCACACTAAAAAAACAGAAAAAAATGATTTGTTTTTTTTGATTTTTGCAATTCCAAGTTGTTTGAGTATGATGCTTGGGTTACTCAAAAATAACATGGTTAGCTTCTATATAGGTATAGGTATATTAATTTATGGAATTTGTTACGTTATCGTACACGACATTTTCATTCATCAACGCATCAAATGGTTAAGAAAAACAGATCACCCCTATTTTAAGGCAATTCGATTTTCCCATAAAATCCATCATAAGCATCTTGGAAAAGAGGAAGGTGAATGTTTCGGTATGCTCTTCGTGCCTCTCAAATATTACAAAAAAGCAAAACAAGAACAATCAATCAAATGAATCTGTTATACCTCTGGCTGAATATTGGTACTCTAGGTACGCTATTTTTATCTTTTGATAAAAAAGTAGCCTATTATCAATATTTTAAGGCGCTGTTTATTTCAATGCTTATCGTATTTATTGTCTTTATACCTTGGGATATCTATTTTACGGGTAAAGGAATCTGGGGATTTAATGATAAATACATTACAGGAATAAAAGGATTTGGTTTACCGATAGAAGAATGGCTTTTTTTCTTCACTGTACCTTATGCCTGCACATTAATTCATTTTTCACTTATTGCGTATCGTAAAAATCGAATTTCACTTCAATCTTCAAAACTATTTTGGTACCTATTTGGATCAGCAATACTATTAACAGGTGCTTTCTTTTTAAATCAATCCTATACTTTTACAGCATTTATTTCATGCGGAATTGTATTATTGATCATAAACCGGATTGACCCGAATTTCATGAAAGATTATCTACGGACTTATGCTGTTTCATTGATTCCATTTTTTATTGTCAACAGTACTTTAACAGGAAGTTTTACCGAGGAACCAATTGTTTGGTACAATCCTGAACATATAATTGGATTGCGTATTGGGACAATTCCAATCGAAGATACCATATACAATATGCTTCTCTTACTTATTATCACTTACTTTACTCACTTGTTTCACTCAAGAACGAGAATAAAATCATGAAAAAGTATTCCATAAAAGATCTCGAAAATTACTCCGGAATAAAAGCTCATACGATTCGAATATGGGAGCAACGATATAATTTATTATCTCCGGAAAGAACAGATACTGGTATCCGTTATTATTCCGATGACGATGTAAAAAAAATACTCACAACAATAGTTCTATTAAAGGCCGGACATAAAATTTCAAAAATTGCAGACTACTCGATTGAGAAAATAAAAGCAGAAATTGATAAAATTGAAATTGAACCCAATACAAGCGATTCTAAAATAGAATTGTCGATCCAAAAACTACTAACGGCAGGACTTGCATTTGATGAATTTAGCCTGAATAATGAATATGAAAAATTAAAAGAGTATTACCCTACAAAAGAATTGATCACAACAATCGTTTATGCACTACTTGAACGAATCGGAGTATTATGGACAAAAGATGATTTAACAACTTTACAAGAACATTTCATATCCAATTTTGTTCGTCAGAAGATACTAAATGAAATTAATGTATTACCGATTCCTGAAAAAAAAGAACACGATTTTGTATTGTTCTTACCTGAAAGTGAAACACATGAAATAGGACTTCTAGTCGCAAATTTTTCTTTGAGAAAAGCAAATTTTTCAACTTTATACCTTGGTCAACAAGTACCGATAGACAATCTGATTCATTTGGTCAACGATTACAAAATAAAAAAGGCATTGGGATTTATTTTTATTTCAACCGGTATTGAAAAACTCAATGAGATGTTAATCGAACTCAAAAAAACCTGTCCTGAAACTACTTTTTACTGGTCTGGATCCATTGAATTATTCAAAACAATTTCATTTCCAAAAAATCACTATCTCATCTCCAGTTATCCTCATTCGAAGAAAAACTAATTCATTCAAAAAATGTCTAAAAAAGTAGCTGTTATCGGAGGAGGGTTTTCCGGATTATCTGCAGCATGTTACCTTGCCCAGGCTGGTTTCACTGTTACAATTTTTGAAAAAAATGATACCGTAGGTGGAAGAAACCGAAAATTCATTGAAGAAGGATTTACTTTTGAAATGGGGCCAAGCTGGTACTGGATGCCAGAGGTGTTCGATCGTTTCTTTAGTGATTTTAATAAAAGTCGATCGGATTATTATGGATTAACAAAACTAAATCCTTCCTTTTCCATAATATTTAAAGACAAAGTAAAAGTTGATCTACCTTCAGAAAAAGAGGATTTGATACATCTGTTTGAATCGATTGAAAAAGGGGCTGGTAAACAACTTGTAGCATTTATGGATGATGCAAAATACAAGTACGATACTAGTATGGGGAATCTCATTTACAAACCGGGGAAATCACTTTTGGAATATGTCAATTTGGAAGTTATCCGTGGAATATTCAAACTCAATTTATTTTCTAATTTCAAAAAATTCGTCCGAAAACATTTCAGCGATGATCGTTTGACAGCCATCATGGATTTTCCAGTCTTATTTTTAGGTTCAGCTCCTGAAAACACTCCGGCACTTTATAGCTTGATGAATTATGCAGGTTTACTACTTGGCACTTGGTATCCGGAAAATGGAATGTACCGTATCATCGAATCTATGGAATCAGTAGCAAGAGAACTTGGTGTAAAAATTATTACGAATGCTGATGTTTCAAAAATAAACACATCGAAAACAGAGGTTCAAAGTTTAATTGTAAATGGCAGCGAACATCAATTCGAAGCTTTAGTTGCATCAGGTGATTACAAACACATGGAAACCTTATTACCAGAAAATTTCAGGAATTATACCGATTCATACTGGAATACAAGAACATTAGCACCCTCCTCTTTGATTTTTTTCCTAGGCATCAACAAAAAGATAGAAGGACTTGATCATCACACCTTATTTTTTGACGAAAGTTTAGAAGATCACTCCAGTGAAATTTATAAGAATCCTTCATGGCCTGAAAAGCCATTATTCTATGTCTGTACTCCTTCTAAAACTGATTTATCTACCGCACCGGAAGGATGTGAAAACCTTTTTATCCTGATGCCTATAGCTCCAGGACTCGAAGATTCTGAAAGCATACGAGAAAAATACTTCGAGATCATTATGGATCGCATCGAAAAGCAAACAAATAGTTCAATCAGAGATGCAATTATCTTCAAAAAATCATATTGTATTAATGACTTTATTTCGGACTATCACAGCTTTAAAGGAAATGCTTACGGCTTGGCTAATACCTTGGGACAAACTGCTGTTTTGAAACCAAAACTGAACAATAAAAAATTGAAAAACATGGTATACGCTGGTCAACTTACAGTTCCAGGTCCGGGAATGCCACCAGCATTAATCAGTGGAAAACTAGCCGCACAGGAAATCATAAATCATTTTAAAAAAGGATAATTATTTCACAACATAAGTATGAAAACTGGAAAAAAATATAGCCTATTAAGTTTATCAACCCTACTTTTCTTAGGGACAACATCTTTTCATTTTTCGAATTCAGAGAATGTAACATCGAACATTGATTTGACAGTGAGTGTGAGTAATATCCGGTTGGAACAAAAAGGAAATTTAAGAATCGGTATCTTCAAAAAAGAAGGTTTTCCTACTGCATCAAAAGCCATTTATGGTAAAATAATAGCTGTTGATAAATCCAAAATGGAGGTTAACTTCACAGATATTGAACCAAATACATACGGAATTGCTGTCGTTCAGGATCAAGATAAAAATGGAAAACTATCGACTAATCTCGTTGGAATTCCAACTGAACCTTACGGATTTTCGAACAATAAGTTCGGAACATTCGGACCACCTGATTTCAATGAAATTTCATTTAAACTCGAAACCGGCAAACAAAAGTCACTTTCGATTATATTGAAATGAGAACGAACAAATTAAATTTTGAACTCATGATTACATTTCTTACACCGATACACGTTTTTGACATAAAAAGGAATAACTCCACAAATAAAAGAAAATACGACCGATAAAAAACTTCCTACATCATTTACCGACTTGAAGTTGGTATAATATTCCGTTGAATTACAAACCGGACACATGATTATTTCACCCGCATCATTTGTTATTTCGGTTTGCTCAATATCCCTTAAAACAGCAATCGCTTTGTCTTGATCAGCTTCATGGATTTTTAATTTTATTCCCCCAACAACATGAGCATACATCGGATTAATCGATACAAGATTATCATCTACCAAAAAACAAGGAACTCCTTCATTTTCCAATCTAGCCATTAAGATGTGGGCATCAATGGTATTGTCAAACGTTTTAACTGTGATGAGATTCATTTCTTTTAATTAATTTGATTTTCCACAAAGCTACCTCCCCATTCGACAACTGTAAACCCTTTTCGAACAAATGGTTCAAACTCCTGTGCTTCTACTTCAACCGGATGATTCATTGCTTTAAAAACCATAAACACCCTCAAGAGCGCATCCGGTTTCGGCGTAATATTAAGTGGTGCTGTTCGCGTGTATTCCTGTCCTGCAAAATGAATCAAATTGTACTTATTATTCTTCATCAAAGGATACCAGTAGATGATGAACTCATTATATTCTTTGGGTGTTAATCCCATTTTACTCAATGTATTCTGCAAAAATTCCCGAACCATATCTCCTTTGACCATAAATCCTGTGGAAAAATCATAGTGCATTGGAATAGCTGGTTTCCCTTCCCAAAAAAGGTAACTGTATTCTTTGTTATCAGCTTGGTCAATAATTTTCCCATCAGGGAAGGCAGTGACCTCCCAACCTTTTATTTTCGGATCGTATTTCGGGTAATCTGCAATTAATTCACCCTGATAATCGAGTTCAACTTTTACTTTTTGTTTAGATGGTGGATAGAAATAGATAATTGGTTTATAACATACCCCAGGTTCAGGATTTTTAGGCATATAATGATGGGGAATGGTATCATTGGTTGTATTATTATTCCTCTTTTGTTTAGGTAATTTATGTTTTATTGGCTTTGGCTCTTCTTTTTCAGAACATAAAATTTCCCATCCTAAAAAGTTGGGAATATATCCGGCACGGGTTAATCCTGCTAGACCTAGAACAATTCCAAAAAAGGAAATACAAATGATGATTATTTTTCTCTTTGACATAGTTGGATTATTTTATTTACACAAGCAAATACAACTTGAATCGATTTTGGTTCAATAAGAGAAAAATGAAGTGAATTTACTTCAACATATTATCCAAAGCAATGTGCAATCCAAGTCCTCTTAATTCCTGACCTTTGGCAACAATATTTCCTTTACCATCCAACAGAACACCAAAAGGAATGGAATTCGCCCCATACGCACGCGCAGCTATACCGTCTTTATCCCAGCCGTGATTTTTCCAAACCAATTTATCATCTGCAATTGCTTTCTTCCATGCATCTTCAGCACGATCCAAAGAGACACTCATCACTTCAAAACCTTTACCAGTCTTGAATTTCTTTTTATTGTATTTATGGAAAGCTTCTACTACATTTGGATTTTCCTTTCTGCAAGGTCCACACCAGGAAGCCCAGAAGTCAACCAAAACAATCTTTCCCTTAAGATCTGAAAGTTTCACTTTTTTTCCTTCGGGATTTATCAATTCAATTTCGGGAGCTTTCGTTCCAACCTGGACATCTGCTGCTCTAAAAGCAAATAATATAAACGCTATTACAGCAATACTGATTCCTAGTTTTTTCATACTGTTATCCTATTCTTCTAATGTCTGCTCCCAGATTGTTCAAGCGAATATCAATATCCTGATAACCTCTGTCAATTTGTTCAATGTTATGAATGGTACTTTTTCCTTTTGCTGAAAGCGCTGCAATCAACAAGGAAACTCCGGCACGGATATCGGGCGAAGTCATAGAAATTCCTTTCAATGTATGCTCATTATTCAAACCGATAACTGTAGCACGGTGCGGATCACATAAGATGATCTGAGCTCCCATATCGATCAGTTTATCGACGAAAAACAAACGCGATTCGAACATTTTTTGGTGAATCAAAACACTTCCTTTCGCTTGTGTAGCAACTACTAAAATGATGGATAACAAATCTGGTGTAAATCCAGGCCATGGTGCATCAGCGATCGTTAAAATCGAACCGTCGATAAATGTATCAATTTCATAATGATCTTGTTCGGGAATGAAAATATCATCTCCTCTGCGCTCTAATTTGATTCCTAATTTTCTGAAAACATCCGGAATGATTCCCAAGTTATCCCAGCTTACATCTTTAATTGTAATTTCCGATTTTGTCATTGCTGCC
>CAIUKX010000121.1 GCA_903899795.1 uncultured Flavobacteriales bacterium | reverse complement strand
ACAATGATTTGAGAACATCATTCATATCACATGAATTAGGTGATTTTGATATTTTCTGGAAAAGTCACACCTGTTTACAATTACGAGATATAGGTTTACTTGTCTTATAAGTAACCGGTTAAATAGCATAAAACTGAACTTGATTTTTATACTTTTGCAGTTATCAGGAATTAAATAAATGAATTATCTCAACTATTTATCGGATAAACTTTACGAAATATCGGGAATGGGATCATTTTCTATGAACGATGTTGGAATTGCTTTGAGTATCTTTTTAGGTGTTTTTATTCTTGAAATGGTTGTTGTTGGTTGGGAAAATTCATCCTTGAAAAGAGTTTTGAAATTTGATCGAACGATTCGAAACGATTTCTTTTCTTCTCTATTGGCAATAATCAATCTTTACAACCTCATTTCTTTTATTTTCACTTTGGGAATTTTCTATTTTCTAGCAGGGTTGATTCAGAAAAACATTCACCTTCAACTCGGCTCCTACTTGAAAAATCATTCCGTGCAGCTCATTGTTATTTTTCTTTTAGGAGATCTGAAAAATTATATTTATCACTACGTTTTCCATCGTTTTACACCACTTTGGAAAATTCATGCTTTTCATCACTCAGCATCGACATTGAGCATCTTCACAACCTACCGTGAACATTTCATTCAAAAAGCAATGTCACTGATCTTTGACGCCCTGCTTTTTGCTGTTCTGGGAACCCCAATCATTTTGATTTTTCCTCTGAAAGTAGGACTTGAAGCACACAAACTTTTTATTCACTCTAACATACGTTCGGATTGGGGATTCATCGGAAAATACATTCTAGTTTCTCCGGCTGCACATCGCATTCATCACTCAATTTTACCTGAACATTATAACAAAAATCTAGGTTCAACTTTAATAATTTGGGACAGACTTTTCGGCACCTATCACCCAGGCACCCCTGTTTCAGAAGTAGGAATTCCTGATAATCAATATAATAAAAAAGGCTACTTTTACGATTTGTATCTTGGTTGTAAAGGATTTTTACTTTCTGGTTTCAACAGAAAAAAACAATAGTATCTTTGTACAATGCGAATCGATATTCTTACAGTCCTTCCCGAATTATTAGAAAGTCCTTTTTCAGCTTCCATCATGAAACGCGCACAAGACAAAGGTCATGTTGAAATTCACATTCACAATATTCGAGATTATTCTACAAACAAGCACAAAAATGTTGATGATTATCAATACGGTGGCGGTGCTGGAATGGTCATGTCGATCGAACCAATTGCTGCAGCTATTGAACACTTGACTTCTCAACGCAAATATGATGATGTGATCTATATGTCACCGGATGGTGAACTACTGGAACAATCTATTTGTAACACAATGAGTTTGTCGGAAAATTTACTTATTCTTTGTGGCCATTACAAAGGTGTTGATGAACGTGTGCGTGAGCATTATATCACCCGTGAAATTTCTATCGGTTCGTATGTGCTGTCCGGTGGAGAACTAGGAGCAGCAGTCTTGGTGGATAGTATCGTTAGGCTGATTCCCGGAGTCCTCAACGACGAAACCTCAGCTCTGACCGATTGTTTTCAGGACAATTTACTTTCCCCGCCTGTATATACACGTCCGCCTGAATTTAACGGTTGGAAAGTTCCCGAAATTCTTCTTTCCGGAGATTCAGGTAAAATTGATATCTGGCGCGAAGAAAAAGCATTGGAAAGAACGAAAGCTAAAAGACCTGATTTGCTGGAGGAATGAAACTGTATCAGGCAGATCACGATCTACCCCGACAAATAAATCATTATTTCTATTAAATTTACTGCTCTATACATTTTAGACTGTCAATTATGAAAATTCTGCTTCCCTTTTTTCTGTTTTTTTTAGCACAAACCACTATTAGTCAGATTAATTCCATTTCTCCTTTACACCTTAACGAGATCATGAAAGGAAATGAATTCATCGGGCATCAACCAGAAAATTTTCGTTGGTCAGCAGATGGTCAATACATAGTGTTTGATTGGAATCCAAACAATGAGATTGGAAATTCAACGTATTTGTATTCTCTCTCCAGTAAAAAATACTCAAAAGCCACTAAAGAAGAGTTGATCGCTTTGATTAATGCAAGTCCTTCTCAAAAAATGTATGCTCGCCATTATTTTTCAATGGATGGTTATCTGGTTGAGTACGATGTAAAAACAAAAAAAACACGTTTGATCTATCAATCCAATAATTCGATTCATTCTGTT
>CAIUKX010000120.1 GCA_903899795.1 uncultured Flavobacteriales bacterium | reverse complement strand
TTTTGCTATAAGCTTAATCGAAGATATTTTGGAGGAAAACTCTTTGACAGGCTAGTTATTGCGACTATTGGAAATTAGTGGTAAACTTGCGATGACTCAAATAAAATATTTATACAAAAAATAAATTTCGTTTTAATCATAATTAATTGATCAATTACTGTAATCTATTCATTCGAAATTTTCGATTTTTATAAAAATCCCATTTTTTCACCCACTCCTGTTATTTTTTCAATGTCTTCTGTATCTGACAAAATTGAACTATTCAATTGAATTTCAATTATAAAAACGATAATAATCAGTTACAAACGATAAATATTCGACAGTAATTAGATAATAACCGAATAAAGATTTGATCAGACGAAAACTTTGCAGTGTCGAAATCAGATAAAAACAAGTTCTGGTGGGAAACAGAAAGTATAACAAGTCTCTATGACTGTAAAATGTAGGCAGTATGAACGCACTAAAAAACAAAGTAAGTTTAATTGGAAGAATTGGAAAAAATCCTGAAATGCAAATGGTAGGTGTCAGTAAAGATTATTCTTTGACCCGCTTTTCGATTGCAACAGATGAAAGTTACAAAGATAAAAATGGTCAATGGCACAGTAATACTCAATGGCACAATCTTGTAGCCTGGGGAAAAACAGCTGAATTGATCTCTAAAATGGTAAAAAAGGGTCAGGAGATTATGGTTGAAGGCCGCATCGTGAATAAAGTGTACGAAAAGGATGGTGAAAAACGATATACAACCGACATCGAAATCAGTGACTTTTTGATGCTCTCTCCAAAAAACGATGAGAAAAATTTAGAAAAATAATAACCCTAAAATACGAAAACATGAATCACGTAAATTTAATCGGTAGAATGAGTTCAGCACCCAGAATTGTTGAATTGGAAAGTGGAAGAAAAATTGCTCATTTCACTTTATCCACAAAAGAAATGTACTTGGACGCAAGTGGTAAAACAAAAAGCAGAAGTCAATGGCATCAACTCTCCGCTTGGGGCAGATGGGTAAAAGTTTTGGAAGAACTTGGAACGGTAGGAATGGATCTAGCCATTGAAGGAAAACTCGTAACTCGCTTTTACAGCAAAGACGGAGCAAAAAAAATGAGGTCAGAAGTCGAGGTAAACGATTTGGTGATTCTCTAAACAAGTCGCATTAATTAAAATCAACCTAACCTTTTCCTAAAATAATCATAAACACCCAAAATTGAAATAATGGCAACACTTAGAAATCACGTCACACTTATTGGAAACATGGGAATGAATGCCCAAATCACGCAATACGACAATGGAAGTAAAATAGCTCGCTTTAGTTTGGCAACCGACAAAAACACCAAAAATGAAAATGGTAAACTGGAGAAAAACACAGAATGGCACCGTGTCTTTGCCTGGGGAAATATGGCTCAATTTATTGAGAAATACGGTGATAAAGGAAAACAATTAGCAATTCATGGACGATTGGTCACCCGGACGTATTTGAACAAAGAAGGGAAAAAACGAAACATAACTGAAGTAGAAGTAAAACATATTATCGGATTATAACCCCCACCCCTAATCAAAGTTCAAATCATCTTGATATGCAGTTAAAGATGATGAAGTAAAAGCAGGTTGCAAATACAGTTTGTATGAGCAGCCTGCTTTTTTAGATTTACAACAATTGCACTCCTTGAGCAACCATTTTCAATTTTTCTTCTTCCGGCCAAATACTCACCTGGACTTCACCAATGTGTGATTTCTTGAGCATGAACATGCAAATTCTCGATTGCCCGATTCCTCCTCCCATGCTTTGGGGTAATTGATCTTTCAATAACATGTCATGGAATTTTAGCTTCGTTCGTTCCAAACAATCTTTTTCTTCCAACTGTCGCAACAATGCTTCCGAATCTACCCGAATTCCCATAGATGAAACTTCAAATGAACTTTGAAGTACAGGGTGCCACAGTAAAATATCGCCGTTTAGTCCGAAGTAGCCATCTTCGTTGGGTGAACTCCAATCATCGTAATCTGCAGCACGACCGTCGTGAATTTCACCATCGGAGAGTTTACCTCCCACTCCTATTAAAAACACTGCTCCATACTCTTTTGAAATAGCCATTTCACGTTCTTTGGGTGTTAAAATCGGATACTTTTTCAACACTTCTTCGGTATGAATAAATGTGATCGTTTCAGGTAATACAGCCGGAATTTCAGGATACAATTCTGCAATTGTTTTCTCAGTTGTTTTCAAAGCATCGTAGATTTTTGTTACCGAACTTTTCAAATAACTTAAGGTTCTTTCAGATGGATCTATGTGTTTTTCCCAATCCCACTGATCGACGTATATTGAATGAATCGGACTGTAATCTTCATCCGGCCGCAAAGCTCGCATATCGGTTAAAATACCTTTTCCTTTTTCCACTCCCAATTCTTTCAAACGGAGACGTTTCCATTTCGCCAGCGAGTGAACAACAACCGCTTTTTGTTCCTGTAGGGATTTAACTGGAAATGAAACAGGTCTTTCTATTCCGTTCAAATCGTCGTTGATTCCTGTACCATCCAATACTGCAATGGGTGCTGATACTTTTACTAATGACAGTTGTTTTGCCAGTTCCCTAGCAAATGTTTCTTTTACAACTGTTAATGCTTCTTCTGTTTTTAAGATGTCTTGATACTTCATTTTGTTTGTTGTAATAAATTATTGATTAAAAAAAAAGCCCACTAAACTTAGCGGGCTACATACATTGAAAAGCGACCGCCATCTGGTGGAGAATTATTATTGTTATTATTTCTGTTTAATTTTTGCATAATGTCTAATTGTTTGAAACGAAAAAAGCCCCCCGGAACTCGAGAGGCTTTGAATTATTTTTAGTTTTTATTTGTCTAACTTAAAACAACATCCTCCCTGTCCGAATAGAATTCGAATTAGTATTGAAGAAATTGTTATTTAATGTTTTCACTCTTATTTTTCTATTAACTGAGGCAAATCTATGAAAGAAAACTGAAGTTCCAAATTTTATTTTGAAATTAATCTACCAAAAAAATAGATTTTGTCCTAGTCCAGTTTTAAGCGACAACCGATTTTAATAATCCTGCTTTTGCCAAAAATGCTTTCAAGTTATGCATGTTTGTCGGATCATTTATTACTTGCATGTTTGTTTGATCGATCAGATAATTTGATGTTTCCTTATCAGCAAGACTCATGTCAGCATATTTTTTGTCCTTGATATCGATGCTCAAACGAATGTAATTTCCATCATCCAAAAGTTCCGTCATCTGGTAGTCGGTCACTCTGTTGACTCCACGCATCATGACATCAGCGATACGAGTTGCCCAAAAGATTTGACCTTTATTGAGCGCATCTTCAAAAGGTCCGGTGTAAGAACCTGTTCCCAAACTCAAAACAAAAACATTCTTCATATTGACTTCTTGTCCGTCTAGATTGATTCCATATTCTTCATGAAATTTTGTAATCTCCGTTACAGCAGCCATTGAAGAATTATTGACATAAACCCCACCGTCGATGCATTGTCTGTTTGGATTATCATTTCCACTTGGATAAACTAAATTATAGGCCGGTAAATAGGTCGGTCCTGCTGAGGTAGCACGGCATGCATCGTAGACTAAGAAATCTTTGTTAGCCACATCATGCGGAGTTCTTGATTTAAAAAACAACGGTTTATTATTGGTCAAATCATAGGTTGAAATCATGATATTGGTAATACTATCATTGATTTTAGCTTTTCCGCAAACATCAGTAAAGACTTTAGCAATCCCTTTTTCACCAAATTTCGGGCGCATCGTTTCGTCAACTGTAACGAACAACTCTCCCATCTTGGTCGTAGCTGGCGGAAAAATTTCTTTACCTCTTTCCAAATAAACTTTCAAGATATCATCAATACTATATTTTGATTCTTTGACACCTGGAGTTTTTGGAATTGTTAAGGCTGAAGCGATCAATCCACCGGTTGAAGTTCCTGCGATTAGGTCAAAACTTTTCCAAATCGGTTGACCAGTTAATTCCTCTATTTTTTTCAGGATCGTCAAAGGAACCACTCCTCTCAATCCACCTCCGTCTATACTTAAAATTCTAATCGGTCTTTCCATCGTTTTTGTTTTTTATTTACTACTAATTAACTATCTCAAAATTTCCATTCCCTCTCAGTCGAACAGCACGATAGAGTGGTAACATTTTTGTTTGACTGATAATTTCCAAAGTAGATTTTGTAGAAGTTACCAGGTCTATATTTCCCGAGGCTAGGTCTGCCACAGAATTAATTGGAATATTGTTTTTTCCTTCAAGCGTAACCAGATTATCTTTATCCTGACTAAAAATAACAGTGCCTGATTCGGCTTCAATGATTTCAACGATGAAATGGTATTTTCTTCTTTGGAAAATGCCATCCCAACCTTGTTGTTTCCAGTAATTTTTCAAAACTGTATCGACTGCACCTAATTTCACTTCGGTTTGAGTAATCTGTTTCAACGACACAAAAGCACTGTTTTCGGCATTAAATTTCAGTTGAACCTGACCGTTTGCTACCGGTGAATTGACAGTGCCTCCCATGCTGACATCTATGTTGGATTCAGAAGTATATTTCAAATCCGAAGCATTCGAAACAACAACATTATCTGCTAATGAAAATCCGGGAACAAGATCTTGAATATTTGCCCAAACCAAATCTTGATCATCGTCACTCAAGACAATATCTCCTACTTTTAAAGGTTGTTGAATAAAATTTCCAATGAGATCAATTCCAGCAAATATTTTTTGTGATTTATTCAGTGTAGACATCGCAATAAAAATTAGTAATTAACGACAAAACTAATTTTTATTTTAAATAATCAAATGACAATTAGTATTTTTTTACACCAAATTTCCGTGAAAATCAAACACCTATAAACCAAAACCCCCAAAGAAAGTCCTTTGAGGGTTTTGTATGTAATTCATTGTTCTCTTAGCTATTACTTCATAGCATAACTATCTTCAACAGGATTATTTTCCGGTAACACCAATTGAATTGATCAACAATTGACCTTGCCTCCCAACGGGAAAATAGAATATACCGGACTGGATTTAACGAAGGCTTTGCGGGTCAACTTTCCTGAAATGAAAATCATCATTCTATCTGCTCATGAAAATGAAAATTTCATTGCTCAATTGATTGAAAATGGTGCACATGCGTATTTGGTTAAATGTATTGATCCTCAATAGACTTACAATGAAATCGTCTCCGTTTTTTCAAAAGGAAATTACATAAATGAACGAACCTTGATTTTGCTCTGAATAAAATGGACAAAGCTTGATTCTAGAAACTACTGTTTCATGTACCGTTCACTGATGCTGTAATTGATCCCAAACGAAAAGGTATAACCACCTTGATGCAATGGTGATACTGTGATATTTTGAGAAGATCCTTTGTTCATCCGATGCCAGCTGGATTTTGAGATATCATAATCGAATTGGGCTATGGAAAAAAGGCTGAACTTTGAAAAACTAACACGCATGACCAACCCTGCAAAAGGTGCAAACGAAGGATTTTTCAATTTCTGATTGTTTCCATTGGTCATCTTTAAACGTCCCATACTTATCCCTTCGGTGAGGAACATTTCAAAGTGTTTTTTCTTTACGATCTTTTGTCCGAACACAGAAAATGTGTAGGTAAATCCATTGAGTTTTTCTTTTACCGAATCATTGATGGTAATCATCGTTGGTACGAGATATGAAAAGTTGACAATTCCAGTATAACTACGTCTACGATTGACAATTATTTCCCCTATCATTCCTATCGAAAAATAATTACAAGGCATACTGAATTTACCTCCGCTCATTGTTTTTAGTTGGCTATCAAAATTGGATGAAGCATATTTCTGTCCGTAGGAAAAGGTCAGTGATTCGAACAAATTATGACGTACTGTATCTTTTTTGACACTTGCAGTATCGTTCACCATTTCTGTACTATCCGTATCAAATACTTGAGATTTGACGGTGAAAAGTCCCAAACAAAACACGAAGGAAATCCAATATTTCATATCAAACTGGTCTTGATTATTATTTACAATACATTTCAATGGCTTCGGTTGCAGCTGTTTCCCCCAACTCCAAAGCTTTTTTGAAATCGATACAAGCGGCCGGGATTTGTTTCAATTCTACTTTTGCCAATCCCCGATTAAAGATCGCCCCCGCATCAGTTGGATCCAGTTCGATGGCTTTGTTGTAATCCGGTAACGCTCCTTGATAATCACTTAAATCTGTCTTTGCATTGGCACGGTTTGCATAAGCAACAGCATTTGCAGGATCTGTTGTGATCACTTTTGTGAAGTCATCAATTGCTCCTTTAAAATCCTTTAAATCAACTTTTAACAACCCCCGATTATTGAAATAATCCATTTCGGTTGGAGCGAGTTCAATGGCTTTATTGTAATCTGTCAAAGCTCCTTGTAAATCATTTAATTCTCCTTTTACTCCACCACGATTGCAATAAGCGAAATCATTTGTTGGTTCCAGTTGAATGGATTTATTCAAATCCGCCAATGCCCCCTGTAAATCTTCCAAATCCCACTTTACCAATCCCCGGTTGCACAATGCTTCGGCAAAATTCGGATTCAGGGAAATGGCTTTGTCGTAATCAATCTTTGCGCCGTTGTTATCCTCTAAATAATATTTAGCCGTTCCTCTGTAAAAATAAGCTTCGGAATTTTTTGGATCTGCTGTAATGGCTTTGTTGTAATCTAAAATTGCTCCTTTGAAATCTTCGGCATCTGATTTTAAATTGCCTTTATTCATGTATTCTGCACTTGTTTGTGCGTAAGAAAAAGATGTTGCGAGGAAAATAAAAAGGAAAAGTAATTTCATGAGCATTGGGATTTTTACGTCTTAATTTGGTCAAATGTAGTTTTTATTCGAATGAAATTCAAATTAAGGTATTGAAAGAAAAACTTTGCTTCACAGCTAGTTCTTAAACAAAAATCAAGCTTCAACAGGATTTTCCAATCTGAATTTCTCTATTGCCAAAGCTAATTCTATAAAATCATCCACGGAAAGCCGTTCAGGGCGTAGTGTCAAAAATGGATGATCGAAAGCGGCATTTTGGACAATCGACTTAATGGAATTGCGAATCGTTTTGCGACGCTGATTGAACGATTGTTTCACAATGTGTATAAACAATTTCTCATCGCATGGCAACGTATCACGCTCGTTACGCGTGCA
>CAIUKX010000119.1 GCA_903899795.1 uncultured Flavobacteriales bacterium | reverse complement strand
TTCCTGAAGTTCCGTTTACAAACCCAGTAGCATTTTCCGTTACATTGAACATATTTGATCCTGTTCCACCAGTACCATTAATCTTCAATAATATCCCATTGGCAAAACCAATAAAGGTCTGACCGTTTGCGTACGTTAAAGCTGTAATAGAAGAATTGAAATTTTGTGAACCCATCAAATATGTAGATCCTGTAAGATTTGAATAATTACCTGACTCAACTTGTAATCCTAACATGTTGAAGCCAGAACCGTTACTAGATTTGATTTTTAAAAGTGTTCCTTTTCCGTTTACATTAGAAACTACAAATAACTCATTCGGAACAAATGAATACGTTTTTGTAGAACTAGATGCAGGGTCAACAACCGATTTATCTTTTATAGTTACAGACACTGTTTTGCTTAGAGAACAACCTCCTGAATTCTTAGACCAATTCAAATTAATGCTTCCTGCTCCGTTACTTAATACATTCAGTGATGTTGAGGTTGTACTTCCAATAATAGCTTCCGCTCCACTAGCAGACCATGTGAAAGAACCACCTGTATTTACTGTGTTGGATAATGTAACATAATTCCCTTCACAAATACCTAATATTCCACCAGTTAAATTATTTCCAGAATAAAAAATCCTTGGAGAACTTACAGTTACAGTATTGAAAGAGGTTGAACATGTTACTTGTTTAGTATAATCCCCATGTGGATCTGAGTAATCAATTGTTCTAGTTACAACCACACTATAATATGACGTCGCACTTTCCGCCGCAAAATTGTAAGTATAATTTAAAGAAAAAGAACCTGAACTAGTTGAATAAACTTCTTCTCCATTTACTGTGACAACATCTTCAATAGAATTGATAACAACACCTGTTGCTGAACTTTCTACAGGATTTTGAAGATCCAGATTGTAGGCCCAAATGTTTACACTAAGGGTTGGTGTTTCATTGTCAAAAAAACAATTTTGGGTAATAAAACTGGTGGTTACTGTCTGTGCATAGTAACCCGAACTAATTAGCAACATTGCTAATACATAAATAATCTTTCTCATTTTAAATAATTTTTAGTTAATAATGTAGTCAAATGATAAAATAAATAGTGGAATAAATATTTTGTCATTAGATTTTTGTAAATCTATATTTATATTTTTTAGTTTCACCTACAAACTTCTAAACTGTCGTTTTGAGTTTCTAATCTGTAATAAATGATCAAAAATGAAAGCAAAAGGAATTTCAGTTAGATATTTCTAAAATCGTATATTTGCAAAAAAGTTTACAATGGAAGATTTCTTAATTGACAAAATAGAAGAACTTGCTTTTAGTCGCGTTGAAAAAGACGATTCGCTTTGGCAATCGAAAATTTTAGACTCCATTACTATCGTTGAACTTGTTGTGGAAATTGAAAATAAATTTTCCATATCTATTCCTTTTAATGAAATCATCGAAGATAATTTTGAAACGATTTCCAACATGATGAAATACATTGCCTCGAAAAAATGAAAAAATGGATTGTCAATCTCTTTACTTTTCATTTTATTCCGCTCATAATCAGCGCTGTACTAACAGTTGTTGCTCTTTTCTTTTTTGACAAACATCTCGAAACCAAAGCACCTGAAAGTATATTAATACAAGGGCAGCAACTAATGTTAAGAGGTACCAACGCTAACTTCGAGGCTGGGAACCAAACCGAACTTGAATTGGCAGGGAATCTAAAAAACAAGAAATCCATTACCCTTTTCGGATCATCTGAGTTGGGGGTATTTGCCTATTCACCTTATTTCTTTTTACCGGATAGCTTACAAATTCCAACAGTTGCATTTGGACACGCCCACCACCAAAGTTTTGCAATGTTCTGTGAATTATTGGCCATGCAAAAAGAATTGAAAAACGCTAAGATTTGTATCATGGTTAGTCCTGGGTGGTTTGAAACAGAAGGAACCAACATCGAAGCATTTCTGGAATTTGTTCGACCGAACTTCATGTTTTCTATTATCAACAACACATCCATTTCCCCAGACTATAAATTAGAAATAGGAAAATTCATTTCTGAAAACATCAACTTAATCGATCAACCCAGTCAAAGTATTCTCTATTTTGATAATCTATATAAAACCAAGGATTTTAAATTATTCAATGGAATTATTAAGAAGTTAAATACAGGAAAAAGAGTAAATTATGAAGTGAAAATTGCCGCTAACAACCTTAAAAAAACAGGGAAAGTCAATTGGAATTCATCCGAAAACAGAATTCAAAAAGGATTTGTTTCTGCGATTAAGACCAACAAATCCTACATCTCTGATGAATATTATACAAAGTTTTTATTGGACGCAAGCTGTGAGTATAAAAAAGGAACAACCAACACATTTAACGTTTCCACCAATAAAGAATTGGCTCAATTTAAGCTCCTTGTTCAACTTTTGAAAGAATATAAATGCAATGCCAGTTTTGTAATTCAACCTTTAAATCCATACCACTTTGATGGACTGGAAAACTACAAAGAAATTATTAGTGAAACTCGACATATCATTCAAGAAAATGGTTTTCCTTGTTTGAATATGTTTGTCACAGATAAAAGCATCTATCAACCAGGTACGCTAACAGATGTTATGCATCTTGGTGATTACGGTTGGATGAAAGTAAACGAGTTTCTGGTTAAAACTTATTATCCTGAAAAATTATGAATTGGAAAAAACTAATCCGGAATACGTTGATTTATTTTTTATTGATTATGGGATATATTTTCATCTATATCATTGATGTGGAAAGTTATTTCTACAAAAAACAAGATGTGGAATCAAAATCTAAAGTAAACTTCATCTATCAACAATTTTAATGTTCGAAAAAAATACCATATTACCCTTTACCTCATCATGGTTCTTCCTCTATATGTTGGGAACCATTTTGTTGTTTTGGTTCGTTAAATTTGTTGGTGCAAAGAAAATTAAATTCAGTTGGTTGGTCGCTTTTACTTCTTTGCTTTATTTGGTGCTTCTCTTTCCAAAACCTCTTCAATTCATTGGAATTCTAATCTATTACTATCTAGTTTATTATCTATTCGGAAGAAAACTGAAATACACTAAATTACTATTACCGGTTATCCTGCTTGCTCTTCCAATGATTTTTATGAAAGTCATCGGTATTTTACCTGAAAATCTTGGTGAAAAAGGTGCTGGCCATATGGCTGCAACGATTTTTCAAATCGCCGGATTATCCTACCTTACATTTAAAGTTATTCAATTTTATATTGACGAAAAGGATAAAGGGTATCGTATCTCGATTTTGAATTTTTTTAATTTCACATCCTTTGTTCCTACATTACTAATCGGTCCTATTGATCGCTATAACCGTTTCACTACCAATGTTGAAAATGGTTTTGAACAGATGAATTTATCCTCCTTTTCAAATGGTTTCGATGGTTTCCTGAAAGGAATTTTATACAAATTTATCATTGGTGAAGCCATTCGAAGATTAATTCTGTCCCATTTGGTGGATGATGGTAGTTTGATTTATCACCTTGCCTACATGTACACCTATCTGATGTATTTGTTTTTTGACTTTGCCGGATATTGTTTATTGGCAATTGGATTTGGAAATTTCATCGGAATCGATGTCCCCTACAATTTTGATGAACCTTTCCTTGCAGTAAATCCGAAAGAATTCTGGAAGAAATGGCACAAAACACTCGGTGATTGGTTAAACGATTATTTCTTCAAACCTATTTTCAAGGAATTAACTACAAAACAAGTGTTCAAATCTATTCAGCGTCAAAATATTGCTTTGTTTTTAACCTTTACATTAATGGGATTCTGGAATGGAATCACGGTCTATTACGTCGCCAGTGGTATGTTATTTGGTTTGTATTCCGTCATACATAATTACTATTTTTATCTTTGTCAAAAGAACAAACGGGATGTAGTTTTCGGGACGATGAATCCAAAATTGATTCGCCTGATTTCTATCTTTATTATGTTCAACGCAACAGCATTTGCAATTTATATTTTTAGCGGAAAATTGATTTAATATGCGTTTTTGTTTTCAAGAAAAAGATTTTACTGAGCATTCGATTACTCCTGATCGACTGGCTTTAATTGACCATGATCGAACGTTGACCTGGCATCAATTTAAAGCGGAAGTCAACTCTATTTGCTCTTTTTTTATTGAAAACAATTGGGATACATTAGCAAAACCTGTGATTCTCTACGGACATAAACAGGCGGAAATGATTACAACCATCTATGCGTTGATGAAGTTGAAAATTGCTTATATCCCAGTCGATGTTATCTTTCCTGAACAAAGAATTCTGGCAATTCAAAATGTGGTTGGTGTAGAAATGGTGATCAATTGCACAAATCAGCCTTTGAATTTAGAAAACACGACCGAACTTCAAATAAAAGGTCACGAATTCCAATTGTTTCGTGAACGTAAATTGACATTTTCTCAAACACCAGTAGCATCTGATCCTCTAATTTATATCATTTTTACTTCCGGAAGTACCGGTGAACCCAAAGGAGTTCAAATTACTACTGAAGCCATTCAAACTTTTACAGAGTGGATGAAAAATGACTTCGGTTTTACTGCAGATGATGTATTTATCAATATAGCGCTTTTCAGCTTTGATTTATCGGTATATGAAGTCATGAGTTTTGGGGCAATTGGTTCTACTTTATTGCTCAATGATAAAGCAACTACTGAAAATCCGGATGCATTGCTCGAGCGGGTAGAAAAATACAAGGGGTCAATTTGGGTTTCAACTCCGTCTTTTTCCTTGACCTATTCTCGTATCGGAGCTGTCCCGCAATTGAATTCCATTCAGTACTTTTTGTTCTGCGGGGAAACGCTGCCTCATTCCTTAGCTGCCAAGCTTTTCGATTCTTTTAAAGATGCTGTCATTTACAATACATATGGACCAACCGAAGCAACAGTAGCTACAACAATGGTCGCTGTGACCCAAGAAATATTGGATTTATACAACCCTCTTCCTGTGGGTTATCCTAAACCGGAAAGCCAAATATTGATTGAAAATGAAGAAATTGTAATTGTTGGTGATAATGTGTCAATCGGGTACTTGAATCGTCCAGAACTGAATGCTGATAAATTTATTCTGATCGATGGCAAAAGAGCATATAAAACGGGGGACTGCGGTTATCTTCAAGACGGTATGTTGTTTTTTAGTGCCCGAACCGATAACCAAATCAAATTACATGGCTACCGTATTGAATTGGACGAGATCACATCAAAAATAAACGATATTGATTTTGTTTTACAAGCAGAAACAATTGCCCTAAGAAGAAACGGTGAAGTAAAAAAAATCGTAAGTCTTGTTCAACTTGCACCGAATATTGAATCTCAACTCGATGTGAAAGAATCCATTATTCAAAGTTTGACGAAAAGTCTGCCACCTTACATGATCCCTTCGGATTTTAAGTTTATAGAACGTATGCCTTTGAACCAAAACGGAAAGGCTGATAAAAAAGAATTGGAACGGGTTTATTTGGAAAGAACTTAGATCAACTCACTTTTCGTGAAATTTCCAGTTTTCCGATTTTCAAATAGAAGCCTCCGGAATGTTTTAAAGTAGGCTTTTCAGTTCTAAAATCCACTTCTTTTTTGATCATGCTCGCCAACTGATTTGTTAAAGGTGCTATTGGATTATTCATTTCTTGAAATCCAACATACGTGTATTGATCATCAGTACTTTTGTTGTTTGAACCTGAAGAAATGTGTGAAATAGCAGCTATTGGTTCTGCGTTATCATCCACAACTTCAAACCGGTGAACAGGTCGGGTTTTTAATTGCGAAATTTGAATCTCATTCTTATTCATCTCTTCCGTTTTATTTGGTGTTGACACAATTTCCGTTGGTGAATGAATCGAAGCAACCATAACCGAAGAAGCATTTTCTTCTTTTACCCAAACTGCCGGTTTTTCATCCTTGAACAGTTGTTCTTGTTTTTGTTGTTGAACAGGATTAACTTGTTGATGAGTACTCTGAGGATCTTTTTTAGCAACCTTAACAGGTAAAGTCGTTTGATTGAAATTCCCCATTGTGATTAAAAAAGCCAAACCTGCCGCTACAGCTGAAGCTATATAAGGCCAAAGAACAACTCGTTTATTTCGTTTCAAAGATTCCTTATCTGCAAATATTTCATAATGATTCGGAATCAACACTGTCGCTTCAAATCTTTTTTGCATTTCTGAATAAGTCGGATGTTCAGCTAAAAACAGAATTAATTCTGCTGTTTTTTGTGGGCTTAACAAGCCTTCCATTTTAGCAATCAAAAAGGACTCAATATTTGATGGTGTGATTTTTTCTTCGAAGGAAGTTTGTTTTAAAGATGTTTTGAAAGAGGAATCCAATGAAAAAGAAGTCGTTTCCAAAACAGTCAATTCCTCATCCTCCAATTTCAAATCAGGATTTTCGTCCAGAAAAGTCAACAACAAAGCAGTATCCTCCTCATTCAAATTTCCTTCCAGAAAATCGAGGTAAAATGCTTCATAATTATTTTTGTTAATCTTTTCCATTACAACACCAAATCTAAATCTTTTATGTATTCCTGCAACGCTTTTCGAGCTCTAAAAATGTATACTTTAACTTGTGACTCGTTCAAGTTTGTTATTTCTGCTATTTCAGCGTAATTATACCCTTCATAATCTCTTAGTAAAACAACAGATTTTTGAATTTCCGGTAACTTATTCAACGCTTCTGTCAAAATTTCCTGTAAATCGAAAGAAGCTGTTTTTTCACTGCTTAGTGTTTTATCTATCTTTTCAAAATCGCCACTTCTTTTCTCTTTTTTAACCCAATCAATGATCGAATGATAAGCTGTAGTAAATAAATATGATTTTATTTTTTCAAAACTTATTTCTTCGTGTTTCACCCAAACTTTTGTAAACGTCTCTTGCACAATATCTTTGGCAGACATCTCATTTCTAAGATGTTTCAACGCAAATCGGAAGATATTATCCGAGTATACATCAACCGATATATTGTACTCTTTTGCCGTCATTTTTTCATAAGTCAGTAGTAAGACAGCTAATATTACAAAAAGTTACAGAGAAAGACAATTTTATTCCAAACAAGTCAAATTCTCTGTAACCTGATAAAAATTGTGATTCTATAATTCTTCTATTAAAGCTATTTTTCCTTTTTTAAATTTTGTCCAAGTACTTCTTTTCCAAAATGTTCGTAATTCACTAACCACGCTGCTGCATTTTTCACATATCTACCGGTTCCAGCCGTATCCCAATTGTTATATAATCTTGTGAAGCCTCCATCCAAAATCAATCTTTTTCCATTTTTTTCATAAACAGCGGCTACAACATTTCCATCTGAACTCCAGATCAAAGGTTTCAAAACCCGGTTTGGATCGTGAATGGCTGAAATGGTAATTCCTTCATAAACATATTGCAATCCTGTTGTTATCAAATGGTTTGGAAGGAGTCCGGCTTGTGTTGTATCTGATTTAATTCCCACAACTGTATTCCCCATGAAATATCCGCTCATTTCAACACCCATTAATTCTTTCGCCAAATAGTTTGCATCTGCATGAAAGGGATCGTTATCTCCCCATATATAAACACCGTGACCTTGATCCCAAAATTCTTTGATCGCATCAACATGTTCTTTGGTTAATAATTGAGTATTCGTAGAAACAACCCATAACTGACATGCTTTTCCTAATGATTCTTTCAATTCCTCAACGCTCGGCACCTGATTCATGTAACGGTAAACGGAGAATCCTTTTTCCTGAAGGGCAGCTTTCGGTAGTTCGAAATTAAATCCTTCACCAGTATACAAATGCAATACAACAACGGTTTGACCTTCAAAAGCGCCATCTACAGCCAGGTCATAATTATTTCCATTTGCATTTCCATACTTGTCACTCGAAACATGACGTTCCTCCATAATTGTTTGAACTCTACCCGTAACCGAATCAACTACTTGCACCGGAATGCTTTCGGTAATTTCATTTTTGGCTGCACAACTGTTGTATTGCGCATTCGCTTTCAATTGAATGAAGGCAATCAAGCCCAGGCATAAAATAAATTTCTTTTTCATACTATCTGATTTTACCTACAGTAAAGTCAGACCTTGAAAAAGTTCAATTCAAATTGAAAAAAGATTTTCTTAGGCTCCTCTTTCCACCTCTAAATAAGATTGTACCACATCAATTGCATTATCGATAACATCACTTAATGCTGTGATATAAGTGCCTGGTTTTGCAATTGATAATGCATGTTTCAAGGCCTCCACTTCTTTTGGAATGTATTCGTAAGATTGTTGAGGATCCACCTGATGAATTCCCTGCACTAATAAACTTACAATATCATCCGCCAATCTTCCACGCAAAAATTTATCCTGACGGATAATGATGTGGTCAAACATTTCAGCTGAGATTCTTCCCATTTCCCGAATGTCTTCATCTCTTCGGTCTCCAGTTCCGGTAATGATTCCGATTTTTAACGGTGAGTCGATATTGGATAAAAATTCCTTAATCCCTTTAAAACCATCCGGATTGTGTGCGAAATCAATTAACACTTTGTATTCCTTGAATTCGAAAATATTCATTCGTCCCGGTGTTTGTGCCGCAGAAGGAATAAAGGTTTCTAAGTTCATTTTAATATCTTCAATGGTAAAACCATATACATAAGATGCCAGTGTTGCTGCCAGTACATTGTAAATCATGAAAGTAACTTTTCCACCAAAAGTCAGAGGAACTTGAGAAGCTTTATCAACTCTGAATTTCCATTCTCCTTTTTTTATCGTGATATATCCATTTTCATGAATAGCAGCTATTCCACCCTTTTTACAATGTTCAATTATAATCGGATTATTTTCATCCATGCTGAAATAGGCAATATTGCAATCAACCGTTTTGGCGATATCCACACAATATTGATTATCGGCATTCAATACAACATATCCGTCTCGCTTCACAGATCTAGCCACAACACCTTTGACTCTGGCCATATCCTCCAGTGTATTGATGTCAGACAATCCCATGTGATCTTCCTGAATATTTGTTACTACGGCAATATCACAACTTCTGAAACCTAAACCGGAACGCAAAATTCCACCCCGGGCAGTTTCCAGAACTGCAAATTCAACCGTCGGATCTTTTAGAATAAATTCCGCACTTAATGGTCCGGTCGTATCTCCTTTTGTCAGCATTGAATTTTGGACATAAATTCCATCTGAGGTAGTGTATCCGACACGGAATCCGTTGTTTTTTACAATGTGAGCGATCAAACGTGTGGTTGTGGTTTTACCGTTTGTTCCTGTAATAGCAATAATCGGAATCGTACACGATTTTCCAACCGGATACAACATATCAATTACCGGAGCAGCTACATTTCTGGCTAAACCATTTGCAGGTGCCAAATGCATTCTGAATCCAGGTGCAGCGTTTACTTCTAATACAACCCCTCCTGTAATTTCTAGTGGATCATTTAAGTTGGTTGCCACTACGTCTACACCGCAAATATCCAGTCCAATTACTCTTGAAATCCGTTCAAATATGATGATGTTCGATGGATGTACCAAATCGGTTATATCGGTTGACGTTCCACCAGTACTTAGATTTGCTGTACCTTTCAAATAACACTTTTCGTCTTTCTTTAATACTGAATCCAGTGAATAGTTACTTTTTTCCAGTTGTTCATAGGTCTCTCGATCAATGCTGATTTCCGTCAAGACGTTTTCGTGACCGTATCCTCTTCTCGGATCGCAATTTTCAATGTCAATTAGCTGTTGAATAGTTGAAATTCCATCACCCAGTACGTGTGCAGGTTCACGTAAAGCTGCTGCAATAAAACGGTGATTGATGACCAAAATTCTAAAATCAAATCCTTCAATGAATTTTTCAACGATGATTCGGCGTGAATATTTCTTCGCATGTTCAAAAGCGGATCGTGCCTCCTCTATTGTTTTGACATTTATTGAAGCTCCTTTTCCATGATTTCCATCCAGAGGTTTAAAAACCAAAGGAAAACCTATTTTATCAACGGAAACATCCACTTCTTCAGGATCAACTATACATAATCCTTTCGCTACTGGTATTGCAGCATCCTGCAACATTCGTTTCGTTTCATCCTTATTGCTTGCCAAATCGACTGCGATTGAGCTTGTTTTATCAGTCATGGTTGCCCGAAAACGAACTTGATTTTTTCCATAACCAAGTTGTACCAATGATTGTTTGTTTAAACGTATGAAAGGTATATTACGAGCAATTGCTTCATCCACAATACTTCCGGTACTCGGACCAAAACGTTCCCTTTCACGCATTTCACGCATGGTTTTGATATCATGATCGATATCGTATTGTTCACCGCTAATTAAAGCTCTGGCTATTTCTACAGCGGCTTTCGCAGCAAAAACACCAACACTTTCCTCCGTGTAAGAAAAAACAACATTGTATGTTCCCGGTATTCCGGTACCTCTGGTTCTTCCATAACCACATTCCATCCCTGCCAGAGTTTGAATTTCCAGAGCAATGTGTTCGATAACATGACCCATCCAGGTTCCATCTTTTACACGTTCAAAAAAACCTCCTTTGTGTGTTTTTGAACATCGATGATCATACATCGAAGGAATCAATTTCTCAATTCGTTCAGAAAAACCATCTATTTTATTTGTCGGGAGCTCCTCTAATTCCTCTAAATCTAATTTCATAACAATTAGATTTTTTCGGAAATTGGACCAATAATTCGGACCTCGGAGAATTTTAATCTCAATAATTTTCATGTGTTGACCATATATCTATTGACAAAGAACATCCTTCAGTCAACTGTATCTTCGTTGAATATAGTGTTTCTTAATCGCTTTATTACCATAAATGTTCATAAATAGTAATAATTGAAAATTAACAATGCGACTTTATCTTCTTTATAGGGTTACTTTTGCTGTTTAATATTTTGTGTATGAATAATCCAAAAGGGAAATTAATCATCATTGGCGGATCGGTGGACAGGGGTAGTTTTTCTGAAAGTACGGCTGATTTACAAAGGAATTTAAAGTTTTTTGAAAAGGGAATTTTAAAACGGATTACCATTGAATCCTTGAGAAATAATTTATCTAAAGTTGAGATTATTACGACTGCTTCAACCATTCCTGAAGAAGTTGGACAGGAATACATCAAAGCTTTCGCACAACTGGATGTTCTCGACGTAAGTGTCTTGAATATCAAATCGCGTGAAGAAGCAAATTCAAATGAAAATTTAGAGCGTTTAAAAAATGCTGACGTTGTTGTATTTACAGGTGGTGATCAACTTCGTTTAACATCAATTTTTGGTGGAACGGCCTTTCATCATTTGCTCTGCAACAAATATGAACACGAAGATTTTATCATTGCAGGAACTTCTGCCGGAGCAGCAGCAAGTTCTAATAATATGATTTATCAAGGAAGCAGCCACGAAGCTTTACTCAAAGGTGAAGTTAAAATCACAGGTGGTTTGGGTTTTATCAATAACGTTATTGTTGATACTCATTTTGTGCAGCGCGGACGTATTGGTCGTCTGTTATATGCCTGCGCCAGCAACCCGATGAACTTAGGAATTGGTCTCGGGGAAGATACCGGTCTTTTAATCACGGATGGCAACAACATGGAGGCAATTGGTTCTGGTTTGGTAATGTTGGTAGATGGAACGCACATGCGGGATACTAATTTAACCGATGTAGAAATGGGTGTACCTGTCTCTATCGAACATTTAATTGTTCATGTGATGACATTGGGCGATCATTATGATTTAAGAGAAAAGAGATTAACGATTCATCATCCCAAACCGATAGCGGATTGATTTTTGTGGAGACGTAACAATGTTACGTCTCTACAAAACGATATATCATTTATAAATCCCAATATACAATTCAGATTCTGATGTTTTTTTCGCCCGGTACATCCCTTCGGAATTGAACGGTAATTCGATGTTTCCCTGAGAATCGACAGCAATTAGTCCTCCTTCACCACCAATCTTTACAAGTTTGTCATTGACAACCAGATCACACGCCTCTTTCAGCGAAAGCCCTTTGTATTCCATCAAACATGAAACATCATAAGCAACCACTGACCGAATAAAAAGTTCGCCGTGTCCAGTACAACTAACGGCACACGTTTTATTGTTCGCATAGGTACCTGCCCCAATGATCGGACTGTCACCTATTCTCCCGAATTTTTTATTCGTCATCCCTCCGGTACTAGTTGCAGCCGCTATATTTCCGTGAATATCTAATGCTACAGCGCCAACCGTTCCGAATTTTTTTTCGCCGTTTTCAAATTTATCTTCCGTATGATCCAGAAAAACACCGTCTGTTTTCTTTGCTTCCAACAATTGATCATGTCTCATTTGAACAAAGAAATAATCATCACTTTCAAATTTTGCATTTACTTTTTTTGCAAAGTCTAATGCTCCCTGACCAGCCAAAAAAACGTGCTCGGATTTTTCCATGACTTCTTTAGCTAAACTAACCGGATTTTTGATATTCGTGATACCCGCAACCGCTCCAGCCGTTAAATCTTTTCCATTCATGATACTGGCATCCATCTCGTTTTTACCAGTGTTCGTAAATACGGCTCCCTTTCCAGCATTGAACAAAGGATTGTCTTCCATCGATTTTACGGCTGCTTCCACAGCTTCAAGAGCATTTCCACCCGCTTTTAAAATTGCTTCTCCGGCTTCTATAGCATTGCGTAAACCAGAGGTATATGCTGTTTCTTTTTCCGGTGTCATGGTGCTTTTAAGAATGGTTCCGGCTCCACCGTGTATAGCAATTGCGTATTTATTCATGAAATTTATTTTCTGAAAGATAGGCATTAAATACCAGTCCGATCAACTATAATCATCTGCTAATTAGCTTTGATTAATTAATTGCTCAATCGAGCGGTTGATAATTTGTTTATCCTGATTTGTTTTTGCTAATGTCAACGCCACTTTCAAGTGATCCATTGCTTTTTTGTTGTCAAAATCTTTGTATAAATTACCCAACAAAGAATGGTACAAATGATTGTCATTCAACTGAAGTTTTTCGGCTTCAAGAATGGCCTCTTCTTTACCATTGGCTTTGGAGAGTGCATACGTTCGGTTCAACGCGGCAATCGGAGAATATTCTAACTGTAGCAAACGATTGTATAATTGCAGAATGCTTTCCCATTTTTCAGCACTGTCTTCTTTTTGTGTATGCCAAAAAGCTATTGCTGCTTCCAAGTGATATTTTGAAAGTTTTGTCCCAGAGGAAGCACAATTCAAATAATCTTCCCCTTTTTTTATTAATTCCTTGTTCCAAAGATTTTCATCCTGGTCTTCGTACAAAACCAAATCACCATTTTTATTGATTCTGGCATCAAAACGAGAGGAGTGAAAACACATCAGCGAAAGAAGTGCATTGGCAGCCGGTGAACTTGTCTGTTCATTTTCAACCAACAATAAATTCAAACGCATCGCTTCGATACAAAGATCTTTTCTGAGAAGCGTGTTTTGTGATGTGGAATAGTATCCTTCACTGAATAATAAATACAATGTGGTTAAAACTGCTTCCAAACGATTATTGATTTCATCTGAATCAGGAAGTTCGATTCTTACTTTTTCGGTTTTTAATTTTTCTTTCGCTCTAATAAGTCGTTTGTAAATAGTTTCTCTGTTACTAATAAAAGCGTCGGCTATTTCATCTGATCCGAAACCGCACAAAATATTCAACGATAAACCGACTTGTGCTTCTTTGGAAATACAGGGGTGACAGATTGCAAACATCATTTGAAGCTGACTGTCATTGATGTTTTTAGATGACAAATCGATTTCCACTTCTGGTGTTGTCGTTTCAGTTCTTGTTAATTCGGGAACTATTTTTTGTGTAAAAACAGCATTGTGTTTCAGTACATCTTTTGCTTTGTTTTTTGATACAGTGTAAAGCCAGGCTGTCGGATTTTGTGGCAATCCTTTTAATCCCCATGTTTCAGCGGCCAAAAGGAAAGTGTTACTTACTATATCTTCTGCTATTTCAATGTGTTCAATACCAAATAATTTACACAATACGGAAATTATTTTTCGGTATTCTGTCCGGAATAAATGCGGTATTAATTCTTGTTCCTGCATTCTTTTTTAACAAAAGTAATCATCAGAGTGAGTGTGGGAGTGAGTATTGAGAAACTTCACTCCCACACCTCTGTATTTTTAGTCCATAGGAACGACTGTTCTTACTTCAACGTTTCCTCCTATAGCAAGGATAGGACAACCTTTTGAAAGTTCAGCAGCTTCATCGATAGAATTTGCTCTGATCATGATGTAACCACCGATTGCTTCTTTGGTTTCAACATAAGGACCGTTGGTAACAACATTATTTGGCTTTACAACACGTCCTTCGGAAGCCAATCTGTTTCCTGAGTCTACCAGTTTGTTCTGTGCAGCCAAACTACCCATCCAATCCTGCCATGGTTTCATCATAGACTGCATTTGTTCTGGTGACAATTGAAGTTGTTCACCATCGTGATCTCTCCTAAAAACCAATAAAAAATCTTCCATAGTATTTCAGATTAATTATTTGAATGCAAAGCTACAGTGTTACCTTCAGAATCAACAAAATAAGCCATGTTACCGATTTCATCTGAAATTTTTGTTTTCGGCATTACCACTTTTCCACCAGCTGCTTCAACTCGTGAAAGTGCATTCGATAAATCCGGATTTCCATTCAAATAAATTTTTGCTCCATCCGCACTTGGTTTATGCATTGGACCTTCAACTAAACCTCCTGAAACTTTACCATTCATATCTTCAGAAGGGAAAAAAGCCATTTTCATACCCATCATCTCTTGTTCCGGCATTTCAATATTAAAAACGGTTTCATAGAATTTTTTCGCGCGGTTCATATCTGAAACTGAAATTTCGAACCAATTAAGTGCATTTACATCTCCTGTCATTTTTTTTGTTTTTAATTGTTATTATTAATTGAATTATACTCTTATTACGATCGTGTTTTCGAAATTGGACAACCTGAACAAATTATTTTTTTCTTCAGATGTTTTTACAACCATAGTCTCATGAACAAATTCATAATTGTTTGGTCTTAAAG